>NZ_JBIKRX010000115.1:0-7007 GCF_044348915.1 Flavobacterium sp.
GAAAGTACAAAATATAAAAAGATTCACCTAATAAATCCAATGACTATGTGGCATGAATTCGAATTTTATTTCACGTCATTTTGACATGAAATAAAATCCCTATATTTGAGACTGATTAGTTACAAAAAAACATTATGAAAAATTTATTAAAATTTAAAGTTATTATTGCCCTTGTTGCCCTTACATCTTTCACAATTTCTTGTGATAATGATGATGATGAACCCATGAAAGACAATTCGATTACTGGAGTTGCTCAAACTAATGCAAATCTATCAATACTTGTGCAGGCGCTACAACAAGCAAAACTTGATGGTACTTTAAAAACTTCAGGACCTTTCACTGTATTTGCACCTACAAACAAAGCGTTTGAAGATTTCTTGAAAACAACTCCATATGCTACTCTAAAAGATGTACCAAATGCTGTTTTGACGCAAATTTTATTAAATCACGTAGTAAGTGGAGCTGTTAAATCAACTGCACTAACAACAGGCTATGTAAAAACTTTGGCGAAAGGATCAGCGTCAGCGGACAATAATTTAAGTATGTACATAGATCTTAGATCAGGTGTAAAAATTAATGGAGGTGCAATGGTGACTACAGCTGACGTTATGGCATCTAATGGTGTTATACACATTGTTGACAAAGTGATTGGATTGCCAACGATTGTAACTCATGCCGTAGCTAATCCGAATTTTACAACATTAGTTACACAGTTAAGTCGTGCAGATCAACCTAAATTTGTAGATATACTTTCTGGAACAGGACCATTCACTGTAATGGCGCCAACAAATGATGCCTTCACAGCATTGAACACAGAATTGGCCCCTGGTGGAATCGCAGGAGTATCTGCTGCAAACATAACCAAAGTATTACAATACCACGTAGCAAACGGAAACATTTTGGCTGCCAGCTTGAAAGAAGGTCAAAAAGTGGCAACTTTACAAACACCTCAAACCTATGAAATTCTACTTGCAGGTGGTCCTAAAATTAAAGATAATGCAGGCCGAACTACAAATATTGTTGCAACAGATGTCCAGTGTGCTAATGGAGTGATTCACGTAGTAAGCAGAGTATTGTTGCCAACACTATAGCAGTCTGATACTTATCTTTAACTAAGATGACACGATAATAAGTAAATTGTTGATTCACTAAAACCTCCAAGAAGTTGATTCTTGGAGGTTTTTTTCTGCGCTAAATTAAAAAAGCAACAAAGTACCCTTTTTTGATTAGTAAAAAAACACATATTTGTCATCTTTTATCTATCTATTTTAAAAATAAATGTTTTTTATCGATTTTATTTGCTACTTAATCGTTATTTCTCTAAGTTTACTATGTCATCTCTAACCAACTACCTATGAACACTTTCAACCTAAAAGAAGCAAATTTATCTGGTAAAATTTTGTGCTCTTTATTTGGACACAAAATCATCACAACCCGAAAAGTCACCAATCACTTTATGGAATATAAATGTTCCATTTGTGGCTTAGAAATGACAAACGACGTTCACGGGCATAAAATATACCTCACCCCCGAACTAAGAAACATAAATGAAGTATTGAACAGATTATATATCAAAAAACAGTATTCTATTTAAAATCTACAACCTAAGCCCCGGCCCCATGCTAATACTTATACTCTTAAAAAGTCTTTTGATGCTGAAGCAATCGGCAAACAGCAAACGTGCGGCTAAGCTATTGGAAATAGATATTCATTTGTAGATAAAAAAACCTTCCGATTAGACTAGATTAATTGTTTATAAAGACATTTTTATAATTTCTAGTAACAAAATCGAAAGCGGAGTCTAGTACTTTTCCCATAGTTTTTGCCCTTTTGAAATTAATATCGTGCGTTAATCGATACAATTCCATTTTAAGTTGCTCCACATGAGTATCTGGCGCTAACATGTCATTGCCCATAATATGCAACAATTTATTAACTCGCGTTTCATTGGTAAAAATTCTTTTAGCCAGAGCAGCACGTTCCTCATTTTTGTATTGTTCGATCGAACTATCCTGTAATTTATCTCTAACCAATTTTACCATTGGATAATTCTCTTTGAAAAACTGTGGACGATACACCTTTAAATTACCTTCGTAACATTGTTGGTCAAAATCTATGGGACGAATTTTGAAAACCACTTGGTCGAAATCGTGGATGGGCACAATTACATAATTGTAAGCTCTCATATCTCCTAAAAGTCGAATCATACAGCGCTCATTGAACTTGACAAACTCTTTTGCAATTTGTGATTTTTCAACTTCAGTGCAATTTACCAGGAGAGTCTCCATAAACACATCTCCGGGAATTCCCATGATGTGTTCTTCAATCAAAGTATCTTTATAAACTAAAAAATGGATTTTATCAGGCGAAAGAATATGCTCCAATTCTAATCCGTACACACGGGAAGCATCGGCTTTTTTTACATAAAAATAGGTGTAATTGTCGTTTAGAATATTTCTTACTTTAATTCGAAAGGGCTTTGAGTTTCCAAAAGTGCAATAGTCAATGGCGTCAACACTCAAAAACTTTACTATATCCGTATTACCATCCGAATGTAGATAAGAATATATTTTTTTTAAATTCAAATCAATCTCTACCCTGTCAAACTCACTGTAATACACACGAATCCATAAGGTATCGACATTGTTTTTGTCATAAACTGTTATAGAACCAGAAAATCGCAATAGATCATCGTAATCAATAGGAACTTTTGAAACCCTATCAAATCGTTCTAAATATTCTAAAAAGGAACTGTGGATAGGATAGGAAGGTTTTTTGAAAAACATTAATTGCTCGTCACTCATCTTGAAAATAATTTATACAAATTTACAGTTTTATGACTTCTAAATTCAAATTATCAACCTAAAATACCTTACTTAACGGGGAGAAAATCCTAGAATTCTAAAAAAAGCTTACTGCAAATTCAGTGATTTAAAAAAAATGCAGAATTTAAGTATATTTGTATGACTATGAAATGGGCACAGACTATTTTAATTTTTGGCATTATTCATTGCAGTACGCTAGTGGTATCTGCACAAATTACTGTTGATGATACTAAAACAGCCCAACAACTTGTAGATAAACTGGTAAACAGTTCTTGTGGAAACACTAATAATTTTTCCGTAAGTGGTGACAATTACACTCCGGGATTCAACAGCTATGGAGAGTTTAATAAAAACGGAAGTAGCTTTCCATTTGAAGATGGAATCGTCTTAAGCACTTGGCGTAGCGATAATTCCGTCGGGCCGTTTATCAGGAATAAGGGTGAAGGAAGCACCTCATGGTTAGGTGATCCCGATTTGAATAAGGCATTAAACATAACCACAACTATCAATGCAACATCTTTGGAATTTGATTTCACACCGCTAACAAGTTTCTTAAGTTTTAATTATGTGTTTGCTTCAAACGAATATCAAGATGCTTTCCCTTGTCGTTTTTCAGATGGTTTTGCTTTCCTAATAAAAGTAAAAGGCACTAGCAATTACCAAAACTTGGCAGTAATTCCAAGCACGACCACTCCAGTATCATCAACAAAAATTCATCAGGCAATCAGTTTTACCGATAATTTTGGAAATGTAACAACTTGCCCCGCAATAAATGAAAACTATTTTGGAAGCTCCAATACAGCATCAACCAATACCAGTCCAATAAACTATGCTGGCCAGACCGTAGTAATGAATGCGCAAACCAATGTGATTGCAGGAACAACATATCGTATAAAATTAGTGATTGCCGACGATGTTAATACAGATTATGACTCAGCGGTGTTTCTCCAAGCAGGAAGTTTTGCTCCAAAAATTGACTTAGGATCAGATCGCACAATCGCGTCAAATAATGCGGTTTGTTTTGCAGAGGTTTATACAATCGATACTAAATTGCCGGCAAGTTACAGCTACAAATGGTTTAAAGACAGTATTGAAATACTAGGTGAAACAAAACCGTCGCTGAATGTTACCGATACAGGGACTTATAAAGTAGAAATTGTATTTACGCCCGCAACCTGCACGACAACCGACGAGATACGAATTGAATTTACTCCAAAAATAACCTTATCAGATACTACTCTCGCACAATGCGACGATAACAATGACGGTGTAACTATTTTCAATTTATCAAAAATAGATAACATCATAAAAAGCAATAATGCAACTTTAAGCCCTGTAGTGTATTATGAATCCCTTTCTGATGCACAAGGAAAACTAAATCCAATTGCTAATCCAACAACGTATACCAATAAACCAACAATTCCAGTACTTTATGCAAGAGTTAGCGATTCATTTGGTTGCACTAATTATGCCCAAGTTACCCTTGCAATTGCCAATAACAGCATTTCAACTCAAAACCCAATTGCAACTTGTGACCAAGATGCTGCACAAGACGGATTATATCAATTTGATTTGAATGCACAAGTTAGTCCACAAATATTGAGCAGTTTGCCGCCAGGAATGATTGTCGAATACTATTTGAATACAACAGATGCTATTTCTCAAAAGAGCACACTACCTAATATTTATAAAAACACAACCCCAAACCAACAAATTATTCAAGCCCGAATCGTAAACGGACCTGATTGTTACGGAATAATTCCGATAACGTTAGCTGTAAATACCTTTAGCCCTGCAGATTTTCAAGATGAGACCTCGGGTCTTTGCTCGGGTTTAAAAACTGATTTAATCGTTGCTTCAGGATATTCTAGTTATTTATGGAATACTGGAGAAAAAACAGAACAAATCACTGTTTCTACGCCGGGTAATTACTCGGTTACTGTTACCGATTCAAATGGATGTGCAGCCTTGAAAAAATTTACAGTTACAAGTTCCGAAATAGCTACCATTACTGCTGCAACAGTGAATGATTTTTCAGCGAATGAAAACTCTGTTGAACTACAATTTTCAGGCAACGGTAACTATGAATTTTCTCTTGACGGTCTAAACTTTCAAGACACCCCCATTTTTACAGGTATTGCTGCAGGAAAATATTTGGCTTTAGCAAATGATAAAAATGGCTGCGGATTATCGGCACCATTTGAAGTTTATGTTTTAGATTATCCAAGATTTTTCACTCCCAATGGCGACGGATATAATGATGTGTGGAAAATAAAAAATCTAAATTTGTTTCCAAGTGCAAACATCATCATTTATAGTCGTTATGGCCAACTACTCTTTGAAATCAATGCTATAAATACCAGCTGGAACGGAAAATATAACGGTGCCGAATTGCCTTCGGATGATTATTGGTTTCAACTTGATTTTGGGGATGGCAAAAAAATAAAAGGCCATTTTTCGCTTAAAAGATAATTTACCTTAACAAATAAGCCGATGAAGTGCCTTTTTTTTGTATTTTTCAATCAAAAATTAATGTTTTTGATTTTTTTCCTTAAATTTAAGCCTGCTATTTTTTTACTATTAGTTAATAGCCCCATTATTTTACCCATTCAATGAAAAATGTATTTCTCTTCGCTATTTTATTTACTTCTTTAGGTTGTTTCGCTCAGTTTAGTAAGACGCATTATATACCACCCTTGACAGCGCCAAACAATTTGGCAGAAGATCACTATTTATTTATTTCAACTCCAAACACTAATAATGTCAATTTTAAAATTTTTGAAATTGGTGGCAGTGTAATTTCTGGCGTAGTAAGTAACTCCTCTCCTTATATTTATAATATTGGAACAGGAAACAATACTAGATTATTTACACCAAAAACAATAATAGGAAAGATAACCGACAAAGGATATAGTATAGAAGCTGAGGATTTAGTTTATGTCAGTGTAAGAGCAAATGCATCCAGAAACAACAACGGCTCTTATAATCACGCCGGAGGATTGGTATCCAAAGGAAACAGTGCCCTAGGAAAAACATTTAGATTGGGAGGTATGTTAAATCCAAATGTTGATTCATCTTTATTGAATTTTGCTTCAATTCTATCCACAGAAAATAACACACAAATCACGATTTCAGATTTTCCAATAGGAACAATTTTTTCTGATGGCACCACTTATACTGCGCCTATAGTTGTAACATTGAATAAAAACGAAAGCTATGTTTTGGCTTTAGAAAACTATACCGGCAATAATACCCCTTCAAATAGCTCAAAAATGTTAGGAGCACTTGTCGTTTCCGACAAACCAGTAGTTGTGAATTCAGGTTCATTTGGAGGTAGCAACAGTACAGGGAATGGCAGGGATGTTGGATTTGACCAAATTGTATCTTTTGAAAAAACAGGAAAAGAATACATTTTCGTAAAAGGCATTGGCGCGAATGATATGGAACGTGTTTTATTAATTGCGCAAAATCCAAATACCAGCGTCTATTTGAATGGAAGTACTACTCCGTTTACAACGTTGCTAAATCCAGGTAATTATATTGTAATTGATGGAAGCCAGTTTATTAGTGAAAATTTATATGTAACCACATCAGAAAGTGTATTTGCGTATCAGAGTATTGGAGGATCTGGAACCCCTGCCAATCAAAACTTATTTTTTGTGCCACCTATTAATTGTGCCACCCCAAATTCTGTCGATAATATTCCAATGATCCAATCAATCGGCAGTATCACTTTCAATGGTGGCTTGAATATTGTAACTGAAACAGGAGCAGTAGTAAAAATTAATGGAGTAACTACTACGGCATCACCTGTTGCAATTACTGGTAATCCAGGATTTGTAAGATATTCAGTAAGTGGATTGAGTGGTAACGTATCTGTTAAATCAGACAAACAAGTATATGTTTCCTATTTTGGAACCAATGGTGCAGCAACTTATGGCGGCTATTATTCTGGTTTTGATCTCAAGCCAGAAGTAGTTTCTGATAAAATAACCGTAGCCAGTTCCTCTTGCATACCAAATGTTGTCCTGAAAATTAGCAGTTTATCCTCATATAATACTTTTCAATGGTTTTTTAATGATGTAGCCATCGCCGGAGCTACAACAAGCCAATACACACCAACTGCTCCTGGATATTATCAAGTAAGAGGAGGTATTTCGGGATGTCCTTCTAATGGATTTG
>NZ_JBIKRX010000048.1:0-22438 GCF_044348915.1 Flavobacterium sp.
GCATCTTCCTTAAATCGCTTGTTAAATGTTATTGAATTCACACCTATAAATTTCTCCCTTGTACTCATTTGACAAAGGTAATACTATTTTCGTTTTTGGGCGGCCTAAACGCCTATACCTATAAATTAATTCAATAAACTCGACCACTTTAATATAGTGAAAACACAGGCTTTTTAAACCATTAAGAAATAAGGAAAAAAATTAAGTTTTTTTAGTTTTACTGAATTTATCCCGAAAGCTTAATGGTTTAAAAATCTTATATAAGTATTGGCAATTTTACTTCAGGATACCTGCCTTGTACGTAGAAATTGCTCTATCTCGAGCAAACGCATGTTCGACCATCGGTTCTCCATAGCCCAAATCAAATTCGGGTATCCATTTGCGAATATAGATTCCTTTTTCGTCGAATTTCTTTTGTTGAATTTCAGGGTTGAAAACTCTGAAATACGGAGCAGCATCGCAACCCGTGCCTGCAGCCCATTGCCAATTACCAACATTAGCCGACAATTCAAAATCCAATAATTTCTCAGCAAAATACGCCTCACCCCACTGCCAGTTGATTAATAAATGTTTGCAAAGAAAACTGGCTACTACCATTCGAACTCGGTTATGCATATATCCTGTAGCATTTAGCTCACGCATTCCCGCATCGACCATTGGATAGCCTGTTGTACCCGAACACCATCGCCTGAAATCTGCTTCATCATTCCGCCATTGAATACCATCATAAGCAGATTTGAAATTATTCGAAACCACTTTGGGAAAACTGAACATAATTTGCATAAAAAACTCTCTCCAAATCAATTCACTCAAAAAAACTTCATTTTTTCGTACTGCCCAATTCACTAATTTTCGAATACTTACCGTTCCGAAACGCAAATGAGGCGAAAGATGACTGGTACTATCCAAAGCTGGAAAGTCACGAGTCTCGTGATAATTCCCAACATGTTTCAAATTATGAGGCATCACTTTTATGGAACTTTCCTCAAATCCAATTGCTTCTAAAGTCGGGAATAAAAACTCCCCTTTATGGAAATGAGAAAACCTATCTTTTGTATCATATTCCACAACAGGGGCTATGGCATTGTACTTCTCCAACCATTTATTTTTATAAGGCGTATAAACGGTATAGGGCAATCCATCCGATTTCGTAATTTCTTTTTCTTCGAAAATTACCTGGTCTTTGTAGGAACAATAACTAATTTTATTAGATTTCAATACTTCACAAATAGCCAAATCTCTTTTAATGGCGTAGGGTTCGTAGTCTTTATTAAAGAAAACTTCTTTGATATCAAATTCTTCGATTAGCTTTTGCCAAACCTCCAGTGTTTTCCCTTTTTTGATTAAAATAGAACTTCCTATATCAGCCAACTGCTGATTTATTTTCGAAAGAGATTCGTGAATAAAACCAACCCTAGGATCATTTTTGGGTAAACTATCCAGAATTGCCTCATCGAAAATAAACAAAGGGACAACTGGCCAATTCGATTCCAGAGCAAAAAAAAGACCTACATTATCTTCTAATCGCAAGTCTCTTCTGAACCAAAAAATGCTAATTTCTTGTTTATTCATTTTTTAGAATTGAATATTTCATCGACTTTTACCACCCTGTAATTGAAAATTTCGTTCAATTTATTTTTTACTACCAAAGTATTCATTATTCTACCCAAAAAACCCAAAGGCAAGGCATAATGTACAACATCAGTCATTTTAACACCATTTTCAGTAGGCTCGAAAAAATGCTTATGATGCCATAAAGCATAAGGACCAAAACGTTGCTCGTCGATAAAATATTCTTTGTCTTTGACGAACGTTATTTCAGTTGTCCAACTCAATTTCAAACCGGCAAGAGGCGACACTTTGTACTGGATGATTTGCCCAGCATACATAGATTTCCCATCGTAATCGGTAATTTGGAAACCCATTGTTTCAGGAGTAATCTTTTGCAAGTTTTTGGGACTTGAAAAAAAAGCCCAGCATTCTTCAATACTGGCATTTATGTGTTGTATGGTTTCTTTTTTATATACTTTCATTTCTATTTTTTTCAATCTTTTTAATTAAAACCAAACTCATCAATAGCATTGAAAAAGCGTAGCCAATATCTTCAATGGGAATGGTCCCCAACCGAATACCTAAATTTTCTGCATTATTATACTTTACTACTGGTTCTTCTATAAAACTTCCAGTAAGAATCCCATTGACAATTGAAAATGGAATTAACACAATCAGAAAAGTTATAAAAAAGGTATTTAAAACATTTGGGACTTTAAAAACGGTATACGTTAAAAGAAGTACCAAAACAGTGTAATTTATGGCTGTATATAATTTATCATAATTGAATGCAATCGTAGGAATCAATACTACAATCAAAATCCAATAAATTCTTTTCACTATTTTATTTGAAAGTGAAACGGTTGGAAAAAAATAGTGAAACGCAAAGTGAATAAAGAGGCTCGCATACGGAATACAGATAAAAAACAACCATTCTTCTATAGGCAAATCAAAGAACTCTATTCCAGCATGATATCTAGGATTGAAACTCCAAACACCAATTTTAGTAAATATAATATCCCAAACAATAAAGAAGATAGCGGTAATTAGAATTGCTGAAAAAACAGCCTTCCAGCGCCTTATATACTTCATTCTATTTTCGAAACTATACAGAAACGGAACAAAAAAAGAAGCAATATTTAATACCAAATATAAAGACATCTTAAACTTTAAAGTATTTGAAAGGAACGAAAAGCATTCCAAAACATTCTCCATCTTCTTTTCCTAGATGCTTATGGTGCACTTTATGACCTTTGCGAAGTGCTACCAAATATTTGTTTTTAGTATTTTTAAACAATTTAAAACGTTGGTGGATGATGATATCATGAACAAAAAAATAACTCATACCGTAACCGAAAATTCCTAGTCCGATAAAAAATCTATAATCGAATCCTGCTTGAGCACCAAAATAAAATAGCAAAATACTAGGGATGGCAAAAATCACAAAAAACAAGTCATTCCTTTCGAATATGTGCGCATATTTGGGCTGATGATGATCTTCATGAAGATACCACAAAAATCCATGCATTACATATTTATGTGTACACCAAGTCACACATTCCATTATTAAATAAGTTGCTAAAAAAATTAAGAACGATATCATTTCAATGTATTTTTAGGGTTTCAATAAAGGTATAAAAATTATACCATTTTTAATTTATAGGTTACGAAAGAATTAGCAAACAAAATTCCTTTGGTATAATTTGAAATTCTAATTCTTGACGTTCCAATTTCGAAATAAGGGGTGTTTTCTAACTTTTTCAATAATTTTTTGTAGTAAACATAAGCCGTATACACTCCAAATTTTGCTTCTAAAGGTAATTTTCTGATACCTTGTAAAGCCACACGGAAATCCTCTTCAATTTCTGCAATAATCATCATTTTATCTTTTTCATCAAAAGATTTCAGATCGACTCCTGGAAAATAATTTCGGTTCAATACTAAATTATCATCTTTCAAATCACGCAAGAAATTCACTTTCTGAAAAGCGGAACCAAGACGCATCGCCTCGTCTTTCAATTCATCGTACTTGGCATTATCACCATTGACAAATACTTTCAAACACATTAAACCGACAACATCAGCGGAACCATAGATATACTCATCATATTCTTCCTTGCTATGATAATCGGATTTTACTAAGTCCATTTTCATACTTTTCAAAAAAGACTGAATCAAATCATCGGAAATATTATACTTAACAACCGTCTGCTGAAAAGAATTTAAAATGGGATTTAAACTAATGCCCATTTTTTGGCCTTTATAATACTCCGTTTCGAAATCATCTATCAACGTTTTTTTATCAAAACCGTGAAACGAATCGACAATTTCATCTGCAAAACGAACAAAACCGTAAATACTATAGATGGCCTCTCTTATACTTGGCGCAAGCATATAAACCGCCATAGAGAAAGAAGTGCTATAGCTTTTAGTAACTAAAGTACTACACTTGAATGATACATCGTCAAATAATTTTTTCATAGGTGGTCATTATGATTTGTTCAAGGTTTGTTTAAAATATCTAGTAATTTACTAACATTTTATAAAAAATACTGATATTTCAAAAGTAATAATTAAAATGAATAAAATTAAATAAAGTAAGCTTTAACATTTTTTAGATTAGAATCTCCTTTCGATGAATCTGAATTGTCACTATCTTTCCTAGTTTCAACCACGCCTTTTCCTTGTTTTTTAAAGCTTTTTTTAATCAAGTCTGAAACAATTTTTCCTGATATAATCGAAGGCGGAACACCAGGGCCAGGCACTGTAAGTTGACCGGTGAAAAATAAATTTTTCACTTTTTTACTAATAATCTTTGGTCTCAGAAAAGCCGTCTGAGTGAGAATATTAGCCAATCCATAGGCATTGCCTTTATATGAATTGTAATCCTTAACAAAATCCTTAACACAGAAACTCTCTTTAAAAATAATATTGTCTCTCACTTTCTGATGTGTCAATGTCTCAAAACGATCCATAATATTACTAAAATACTTCTCCCTAATTTCAGGAGTATCTTCAATTCCCGGAGCAATTGGGATCAAAAATATACCGGCTTCCTTATCCTCTGGCGCTACAGTTTCATCGGTTTTACTTGGAAAACTGGCATAAAACAATGGTTTTTCTGGCCATTTTGGATCGTCATATATATCTCTGGCGTGTACATCGAACTCAGTATCAAAAAACAAAGTATGGTGAGAAACATTTTTGATCTTTTTATCAAAAGCAACATAAAATAAGAGCGATGACGGAGCGAATATTTTCGAATTCCAATATTTTTCAGAATATCCTCGGTACTGTGCATCCAATAAAGTTTCGGTATGATGGTAGTCTGCACCACTCAACACAACATCGGAATGGACCGTTACGCCATTTACCACTACGCTTTTCACTACACCTTTTTCAACGTTGATCTTTTCAACATTTTGGTTCGTTTTTATTTTAACACCCAACTCAAGCGCAAGAACGTACATTGCCTTAACCACTTCGTACATCCCTCCTTTAGGATGCCAAGTTCCTAGACCAAAGTCTGCATAATTCATAAAACTATAAAATGATGGGGTATTCGAAGGTTTTGCTCCTAGGAACAAAACCGGAAATTCCATTATTTGTTGTAAACGATTATCTTTTATATTTTCACGAACCGCAGTCCTAATCGTGCTAAAAAACTGATTTGCTTTTTTAATGGTCACAGGAGTAATCAATTCTGAAATTGAAATTCCAGGTCGATACACGAGATCTTTAATAGCTACATCATAGTTATGTTTGGCATTATCCAAAAAGGTCTGCAAATGTTTAGCACTTCCTTTCTCCTGAATTTCAAAAATGTCTAAAATATCTTTTAAATTATCGGGAATTTGAACTGTATCTAACTCATCAAAATAAACTACATAAGCAGGATTTAGTTTTTCAAGTTGATAATAATGAGAAGGTTCCTTACCGAAATCAGCAAAAAATTTCTCAAAAACATCAGGCATCCAATACCAGGTTGGCCCAATATCAAAAGTAAAGCCCTCCCTAACAAGTTGCCTCGCTCGACCTCCTACTGTTTTGTTTTTCTCAAGAACTGTAACATCATAGCCTTCCTTTGCTAAATAGCAAGAAGCCGCTAACGACGAGAATCCTGAACCGATTATTGTAATAGTTTTTTTCATTTGTTTATCAAATATACGAAAAGATTAAACAAAATATTGGTTTTAACAAAAATTTACAAATCTTCAACAAAATCCGCGATAGAATTGAATACTTGAATTTGGTCCGATTTGACTTTATTATCAATAAATTCAACCATTCTACCAAGAAAACGCACTTCAGAATTCTCATCAATTATTTCTGTTTTGAATTCTTGAACATAACCATTTATTGCTTCTTTTGTGGGCTCAACTGTCAAATACGAAACATACACTATTGTATCAAAATACTTCTTCATATCCTTTAAACTTTCGATAGGCACACTTTCACCAAGATATATAGTTTTGTATCCGTTTAGAAGAATTTCATAATTCAAATACATCAAAGCTAACTCGTGAATTTCGTTTTCAGGAAGGTATAATACAAAAACTTTATCGGTCCGAGTAGGCTCCAAAATTTGCAGTTTTTCTGTATTCAAAAGTAATTTCTGCTTTATTAAAAAACTAATAAAATGCTCCTGTGCAGGACTGATAGTTCCAGCTTGCCACAATAAACCTATTTCTTCCATCAACGGAACTACCACTTCGTAAAAAACATCTCTAAAACTTTTTTCAGCTAGAAGATTATTATAAGTATTGAAAAATAAAGCCTGATCAAAATTAATCATTGCCATTTTAAAAGCATTTAAGGCGTGATTTTTAGTGTTTTTTTCCGAAATAATTTCCCGTACCAGTATCTCTATTTTTTCCGAAGAATGCTCTGCAATTCTAGAAATTTTATAACCATAATCATTCAACAAAACTACATTAAGCAATTTTTGCAAACTTTTCAAATCATAATTTCTGATATTGGTATCAGAACGCATGGGCTCCAAAATATTATATCTTTTCTCCCAGATTCTAATCGTATGCGCTTTGATTCCTGATAAATTTTCAAGGTCTTTTATACTAAAAATACTCTTGACATTATAGCTACTGTTTATCATTTTTACATATTTATTAAACAAAAGTATGCATAATTATTTTAATATCTTGTAAAAATTTAAAATAAAATTTTAATTAAATAATGATTCGGTTTGAAAATCAGCATTCGGAGCGTCCAAACACTCAACCCTTTTGATAAAAAAACAATACTAAACCCTATTTAACAAAAACATATATAGGCTGATTCGTAAGTGCTGCGATGCATTTCCTGTTTATTTTTTGAACTTAAACAACCAACTAAAAAATACAATTAATTTATTTACTGCTAATTTTTATACGAGCGGGTTTGGCCTTTTTGTCTTCTGTTTTAATGAGTAAGATGCCATTAATAATTCTAGAAGGATGGAAAAACTTAGTTAAGTAATGGCAACAAAAATAGATAAAAGCCAAATAAAACATAATTAAATTCATTATGCACCTTAAGCCATTTGTAATAGACTACCTTACCCAAAAAATGGCAATTGAACAAAAAGTTCGGCAGGTTGAAGAATTATTTAGTCAACTTGAAAATGAAATTACAGCTTTCAAATCCGAAACTAGTTTACATTGCCTCACTGGCTGCGGAAAATGCTGTTCCAAACCCGACATAGACGCTTCTCCACTGGAATTTCTTCCTTGGGCATTTCATTTATTTTTAATCGGGACAGCAGAAGAGGTTTTAGTAGAATTAGACAATTCTTCGATCACAACTTGCCATATTTACAGACCGTTAGCCCTTTTAGAAGAATACAACGGAAGCTGTAGCAATTATCGCTATCGCGGATTGATTTGCCGACTTTTTGGCTATGCCGCAAGCAGGGATAAATATGGGGAACTTCGTTTAGCAACTTGTAAAATCATAAAAGAAGACCAACTAGAAAACTTCAATTCGACTGAAGAAGCAATAAGCAAAGGACTTTATGTACCTATTTTTACAGATTATTATATGCAATTGGCGCAAATAGATTATCGAATGGGAACCACTTTACTACCGATAAACGACGCATTGAAAATGGCGATTGAAGAGGTTTTACATTATTATGCGTACAGACCATTCCCCGGAGGCTTAGAAAATATTGCCTAATCTTACTTTAATTTAATTTTTGTTGAATTTTTTGATTCAGATAGGGCAATGTGACTTTGCACGTTGCCTAGATTCGACAAAAGCGAAAGCTTTGTCAAAATGAATGTTTCATAACTCTCAATGTCTTCTACCAAGACTTTTATTAAGAAATCGAAATTTCCGGTAATTCTATAACATTCAATAACCTCTGGAAATTCTTTTACTTCTTTGACAAATTTTTCAAGATAACTTCTGGTATGCTCCTTTAAAGTTAAATTAATAAAAATGACTTGTTTCAAACCCAATTTGCGCTCGTTTAGTAAGGCTACATACTTTTTTATATAACCATTCTTTTCCAATTTTTTTATTCTTTCAAAAACTGGTGTTGCTGAAAGTTTTAAAATTTCCGACATACTTTTTATCGTAATGCGGCTATCTTCTTGCAATAACTCAAGAATTTGACGGTCGATAGCATCTAATTGTGCATTCATTTTCAGAAAAAATATATTAGTTTAAACAACTTTAATGAGCAAATTTAGAATAATATTCTAAAAAATTATATATATGCAGACCTAAACACCAAAATTAAAGAATATTTGCAGTATTTTGTTCATTGAATCGCAGGTTAATTTATGTTTGTTGCCATTAATCCTAAATACAAACAAATGCCAAACCTAATTGAAATTTTCGAACACAGTTTACCAGAGATTGTTTTTGAATGGAATGATAAAGAGACTGATGCGACAGGATGGGTTGTAATAAATTCATTGCGGGGCGGAGCTGCTGGGGGCGGAACCAGAATGCGCAAGGGATTAAATAAGGACGAAGTAGTTTCCTTGGCAAAAACTATGGAGATAAAATTTACAGTATCTGGACCTCAAATTGGAGGCGCCAAATCAGGTATTAATTTTGACCCACAGGATCCGAGAAAAGTTGGTGTTTTAAAAAGATGGTATAAAGCCATTCTCCCCCTATTAAAAAATTATTACGGAACCGGTGGCGATTTGAATGTAGACGAATTACACGAAGTTATTCCTATTACCGAAAATCTTGGCTTAGCACATCCACAAGAAGGTGTTGTAAATGGATATTTTAATATCGAAAGAAGTCAAAACCAAAAGAAAATTGAACGCCTACAATATGGAGTATCTAAAATAGTTACTGATAAAAAATATATTCCATCTGGAACTGTTCGTTATAAAGTTGCAGATTTAATTACCGGATATGGAGTTGCAGAAGCAATCAAACATTATTATACTATTTGGGGAGGTTCTCTAAAAGACAAACGAGCTATCATACAAGGCTGGGGAAATGTTGGGGCAGCAGCAGGATTTTATCTAGCACAGTATGGAGTTAAAATTGTTGGAATTTTGAATCATAATGGAGGTTTTGTGAACGCAGAGGGATTTAATTTTGAAGAAATTGAGCATTTGTTATCAAAAAAAACTAATTTAGAGTCGGAAAAGTCATTTCTTTCATTTGAAGAAGTAATGAAAAAAAGCTGGTCTGTTGGCGCAGAGATTTTCATACCAGCTGCCGGGTCAAGAATGGTCGAAAAATCACAAATGGACACTATGATTCAAAACGGATTAGAAGTAGTCAGCTGTGGAGCCAATGTGCCTTTCAATGACAAAGAAATCTTTATGGGTCCTATTTTATCCGAAATAGACAATAAAGTGTCTATTATTCCGGATTTTATAGCCAATTGCGGGATGGCGAGAGTTTTTTCTCATTTGATGGAAAATGAAGAGGAGATAACAGACGAAATTTTATTTGAAGACACTTCCGCTATTATTAAAGGTGCACTACTAAAAACCTTTGAACTATGTCCAAACGGACTTAAGCTGACTGAAAACTCGCTAAATTTAGCGATACTGAAATTACAAGACAACGAGGAACAAGGAATTGAAAGTTTTAATTTAAATAAAAATTATGCCATTCTATCGTAAACTAGGGAACATACCCGATAAAAAACACACCATTTTTAAAAGCGAGAAAGGAGATTTCTACTACGAAGAGCTTTTTGGAACTATCGGTTTCGATGGAATGTCTTCATTATTGTACCATACTCAGCGTCCGACCCAAGTAAAGACGATAATTAAATCTTACGATGTTTCGCCAAAAATTGCGGTAGAAAAAAATATGAAATCTTTGAGCCTTGCGGGGTTCAAAATCAGCCCAACCGATGACTATTTAGAAAGCAGAAAAATCATTTTGGCTAATAGTGATTGTTATATAGCTTTGGCAGCTCCAAAAAAATCTTTGCGAGACTATTTTTACAAAAACACTGACTCAGACGAAGTGATTTTTATACATAAAGGCAGCGGTAAATTAAGAACTCATCTCGGGAATATCAAATTTGAATATGGTGATTATTTAGTAATCCCACGCGGAATCATTTACCAAGTAGATTTTGACACTGAAGACAACAGACTGTTTGTAGTAGAATCTAAAAGTCCCGTCTATACTCCGAAACGATACCGAAATTGGTTTGGCCAGCTTTTAGAACACGCTCCCTATTGCGAGCGCGATCTGCACGGACCTTTTGAACTCGAAACTTACGACCAAAAAGGCGATTTTATTATCAAAGTAAAAAAACAGAATACGATTCACGAATACGTTTATGCAGCACATCCCTTTAGCGTAGTTGGATGGGATGGCTATAATTTCCCCTATAAATTTTCTATTCATAATTTCGAACCCATAACAGGTCGTATTCATCAGCCGCCACCAGTACACCAAACTTTTGAGACAAACGCATTTGTAATATGTTCTTTCGTACCGCGGCTTTATGACTATCATCCCAACGCTATTCCAGCGCCATACAATCATAGCAATATCGATTCAGACGAGGTTTTGTACTATGTAGATGGTGATTTCATGAGTAGAAAAAATGTAGAGCAAGGTCAAATAACATTGCATCCTGCAGGTATACCACACGGACCTCATCCGGGAACAATGGAAAAAAGTATAGGTAAAAAAGGCACTCAGGAATTAGCGGTGATGGTCGATACATTCAAACCATTGATGGTGACCGAAGAAGCTATGAAAATTTCCGACGATAGCTATTTTCAATCTTGGCTAGACACCAATCATTAAATCATAATAACGAAGGACATGGCAGAAATTAAACAATTAAAAGGGCTGCAAAATACAGAATACGGACTTAAAAAACTGTTTTCTGATGCTGAAGACTTTCTTCCTTTATTAGGAACCGATTATGTAGAGTTATATGTGGGAAATGCAAAACAAAGCGCACACTTCTATAAAACCGCTTTTGGATTTCAGTCTCATGCCTATGCTGGTTTGGAAACAGGACTAAAAGATCGTGTTTCTTATGTTTTAAAACAAGATAAAATAAGACTTGTTCTAACAACCCCACTTGGAAAAGACGGATTAATTAATGAACACATCAATACCCACGGCGATGGTGTTAAGGTGGTTGCCCTCTGGGTTGAGGACGCTACAAAAGCTTTCGAAGAAACCACTAGAAGAGGTGCAAAACCCTTTATGGAACCTACAAAAGAAGCCGATGAAAATGGATATGTAATCCGTTCTGGAATTTACACCTACGGAGAAACCGTCCACATTTTTGTGGAACGGAAAAACTATAAGGGACTGTTTTTACCCGGTTTTAAAAAATGGGAATCTCATTATAATCCGGAACCTATCGGACTAAAATTTATAGACCACATGGTAGGAAATGTAGGCTGGGGCGAAATGAATGCTTGGTGTAAATTTTATGCAGAAGTTATGGGATTTGCCCAAATTATTTCTTTTACCGATGACGATATTTCTACAGATTATACGGCTCTAATGAGTAAAGTGATGAGCAATGGAAACGGCAGAATTAAATTCCCAATAAATGAACCAGCCAAAGGAAAGAAGAAATCCCAGATCGAGGAATATTTAGATTTCTATGGTGGTCCTGGTGTACAACATATCGCCGTTGCTACAGACGACATTGTCGCAACAGTTTCAGCAATGCGAGACCGAGGTGTAGAATTTTTATATGTACCCGAAGCCTATTATGATGATTTGATAGCACGCGTTGGCGACATTGATGAGGATGTCGAAGTATTAAAAAAACACGGTATCCTAATCGATCGCGATGAAGAAGGCTACTTACTACAGTTGTTTACAAAACCTATCGTGGATCGTCCGACCATGTTTTTTGAAGTGATACAGCGAAAAGGCGCTCAATCTTTTGGCGTAGGAAACTTCAAATCATTATTTGAAGCTATCGAAAGAGAGCAACAAAATAGAGGTACATTATAAAATTTATAAAAGCTACTATGGAAAAGGGTCAAAGTCATAATTTAAAATGGAATACAGTTACAAAAAGACTGCCCATGCATTTACACGAATTTATTGTAAAGCAACCATACGACGAATACACCGCACAGAATCAAGCTGTATGGCGTTATGTAATGCGTCTAAATACTAGTTTTTTGCCAAAAGTAGCTCATAGTTATTACCTCGAAGGGATTGCTAAAACAGGGATTTCTATCGACAAAATTCCAGAAATGGAAGGAATGAATCGAATCCTAAAAGACATTGGTTGGGCAGCGGTTTCAGTAGATGGGTTTATACCACCAAACGCTTTTATGGAATTTCAGGCTTATAATGTATTGGTAATCGCATCTGATATTCGCACAATAGGCCATATTGCCTATACGCCAGCTCCAGATATTATTCACGAAGCTGCAGGACATGCCCCAATTATTGCAAATCCAGAATATGCGGAATATTTGAGGCGATTTGGTGAAATTGGCAGTAAAGCAATTTCTTCGTCGAAAGATTATGATTTATACGAAGCCGTTCGGAAAGTATCTATTTTAAAAGAAGACCCCAATACTCCCGAAACAGAAATTGAGGAAGCACTTGCCGACTTAAATGAGATTCAAAACAATATGGGAGAGTTATCCGAAATGGCTCAGATAAGAAATCTTCATTGGTGGACAGTCGAGTATGGATTAATTGGGGAGCTAACGAATCCCAAAATTTATGGTGCTGGATTACTTTCTTCAATCGGAGAAAGTAAATTGTGTTTGAAAGACAGTGTCAAAAAAATACCTTTTACCATAGAAGCGGCAAATGTTAGTTTTGACATTACAAAACAGCAACCACAGCTTTTTGTAACACCCGATTTTGCCTATTTAAGTTACGTTTTAGAAAAATTTGCCAATAAAATGGCTTTGAGAACAGGAGGACTTTCCGGCGTTGAAAAATTGATTCAATCCAAAAACATAGGCACTATCGAACTGAGTACAGAAATTCAAATTTCTGGAATATTTTCGAATGTCATCAGCAGTGACAACAAGCCTATTTATATCCAGACTAGCGGAAAAAGTGCTTTGGCTTCAAGAGATAAAGAACTAATCGGACACGGAACAAGCTATCACGCGGCAGGTTTTGGAAGCCCGATAGGAAAACTTGAAGGAATTAATCTTGCAATAGAAGATATGTCACCGCGTGATTTAGAAATCTACGGTATCTATGAAGGAAAAAGAACTACGCTTTTATTTGAAGGTGGAATCAAAGTTGAAGGTCAAATCATAACCGGAAAACGTGATTTAAGAGGTAAAATAATTTTAATCTCTTTCCAAGATTGCACGGTATCGCATTATGAAGATATTCTTTTTAATCCAGAATGGGGTATTTACGATATGGCCATCGGAAAAGAAATCATTTCGGCTTATGCGGGACCCGCAGCTGTTGAATCATTTCAGGATTTATATCAAGTTTCCACCGTTAAAACCCATAAAATAAACTATTCAGAATCCGAATTGAATCTCCACAAACACTATCAAACAGTGAGAGATATGCGCGAGAATAATAATGTAGATGTCAAATTACTGTCCAAAATAATAGACGAGTTAAGAGAAAAATACACCAAAGATTGGCTTTTAACTTTAGAGATTTACGAATTAGTTTTCAATTCTGATTCCACACTAAAGAAAGCAGTTTACAACCATCTAATAGATTTAAAATCAGACAGTAATATCGATAAATTTATTTCTGACGGCATGGATTTAATTACTTAATTAGAATACATTTTATAGTTTAAATATCTGAAATAGAATAATTTAACATTCGTTGAAACAAATTTCAAACCCTAAAAAATATCTTATGAAAACTTGGATTTCCATACCCAATCAATCCGATTTTACAATATACAACATCCCCTTCGGGATTTATTCCACTCCTTCAACAAAACCAAGAGTCTGCATTGCGATTGGAAATCAAATTTTAGATCTCGTTATTGCACGAAAACTAGGGGTTTTTAAAGGATTGAAAATCAAAAAGAGTGTATTGAAAAACAAATTCTTAAATGACTTTATTGCGTTAGGAAAAGAAAAAACCAATAAGGTTCGCGAAATTATTCAGCAGGAATTATGCGATGAAAAATCGGCATTTCGAACTAATGCAACCCTATTTCTATTACAAACCGAAGTGCAAATGCATCTGCCAATTGCGATTGGCGATTACACTGATTTTTATTCCAGTATAGAGCACGCTACCAATGTCGGAATGATGTTCCGCGATCCAGCAAATGCACTTTTGCCCAATTGGAAACATTTGCCAGTGGGATATCACGGGAGAGCATCCTCTATCGTCGTGAGTGGAGAAAATATTCACCGACCTATGGGGCAAGTTCAACCTCCAAATTCAGATATTCCAGTATTTAAAGCCTCATCTCGCGTTGATTTTGAATTGGAGATGGGCTTTATTGTTGGGAAAAATACGAGTCTTGGAACGAAAATAAGCACGGCTGATGCCGAAAACTATATTTTCGGAAAAGTTTTATTTAACGATTGGTCTGCAAGGGATATTCAAAAATGGGAATACGTTCCGCTAGGACCATTTTTGGCGAAAAACTTTGGATCCTCGATGTCTCCTTGGGTGGTAACCTTAGAAGCTTTAGAACCTTTTCGAGTTAAAGGACCAGGCCAAGAACCAAAAGTATTGCCATATTTAGAGTACGATGGATTGAAAAATTATGACATCAATTTAGAGGTAGCTATTCAGCCAAAAAACACCTCTGAAACGATCGTGTCACATTCTAACTTTAAGTTTATGTATTGGAATATGTCCCAGCAATTAGCCCACCACACCAGCAATGGTTGCAATATAAAAATAGGCGACTTAATGGCTTCGGGCACTATCAGCGGGAAAGAGCCCAACAGTTATGGCTCTATGTTAGAACTCGCTTGGGGAGGTCAAAAACCAATTACGTTAAATGATGGTGAAAAAAGGACATTTATCGAAGATTATGACACCGTGATTATGCGAGGCTTTTGCGAAAAAGACGGCATTCGAGTTGGCTTTGGCGAAGTCAAATCGCAATTATTACCGGCATTATAACTTATTTCAAATGAAAGAAACAACAAGCACCATAGACCCAAACTCAATCTCGACCGTAGAGCTACAGCAAATATTACTTACGGCAGTTGCCCCAAGACCGATTGCATTTGCCAGTACTGTAGATAAAAATGGCAATGTAAATTTGAGTCCATTTAGTTTTTTCAATGTTTTTAGTGCCAACCCTCCTATTTTGATTTTTTCACCCGCCCGAAGAATAAAAGACAGCACTACTAAACATACCTACGAAAATGCAAAAGAAGTCAAAGAGGTGGTTATCAATATTGTCAATTTTGCAATGGTCGAACAAATGTCCCTTTCAAGTACGGAATATGCAAAAGGAGTCAATGAGTTTACAAAATCTGG
The DNA here is from genome assembly GCF_044348915.1 of Flavobacterium sp. Taxonomy (GTDB): domain Bacteria; phylum Bacteroidota; class Bacteroidia; order Flavobacteriales; family Flavobacteriaceae; genus Flavobacterium. The sequence goes on from NZ_JBIKRX010000048.1 coordinate 15,436, forward strand.
TTTTACGCCCATTGCATCGGATAAGGTAAAACCACCAAGAGTTGCCGAAGCTCCAATTTCGTTTGAATGTATCGTCGAAAATGTGATTGAATTAGGTTCCGAAGGTGGAGCTGGAAATTTAATTATTTCGAGAGTGGTAAACATTCATATTCGAAATGAATACAAAGGTACTGATGGCTACTTAGATACCGAAAAACTGGATTTAGTAGCCCGTATGGGAGGAAATTGGTATTGCAGAGCGAATAAAGATTCGTTATTTGAAATTCCGAAACCCATTTTCAGCAAAGGAATCGGGGTCGATGCATTGCCAAGGCACGCGATCAATAGCAAGGTATTAACGGGGAATGATATAGGTAGATTAGGAAATATGGCCGATAAACCTTCTCTTGAGTCCCTTGAAAAAAGCAAAAAAATTCCAGAAGTTGCAGATGCTTTGCAAACTACTACCGAAGAAGCAAAACACAAAAAACTGCATAGTCTTGTAAAAAAACAGTTGGATAATGCCAATGTTGAACTAGCCTTGAGCATCTTGTTTTGCATCTAATTTTTCGATTGCAGGAGACATTTGATTTATATCACACATCGCACACTTAAGTTTCATTTTGAAACCGCAAGCCAATTGCCGTTTTTGGATGTATTGTCATAAATTGCCAAAAAATAAAAACGATTTTAGTTTCGGTTTTTCGCGACAGAAAAAAAATAATGCACCAATCATTTTATTTGCTAAATTGGTTGCTCCAAAAACATCAATTATGAAAAAATTAACCAAAGAAGACATCAGTCAAGAAGTATTTGACTTGTATGATGCCTATGCACACAACCGAATCGAAAGAAGGCAATTTATAGAAAAGCTATCGGTTTTTGCTGTAGGAAGCCTAACTTTACCAGCATTACTGAGCTTTATGACCCCTAATTATGTGGATACAATTACCGTCAAACCGGAGGATCCAAGACTTAAATCGGAGTTCATTACTTACGAATCTCCAAAAGGCGGCGGAAACATTAAAGGTCTTTTATCAAAACCCACCGACAAAAAGAAAAAGCTACCTGGAATCATTGTTGTTCATGAAAACCGTGGCCTGAATCCCTATATTGAGGACGTGGGAAGAAGAGCAGCTCTCGAAGGATTTATTACTTTAGCTCCTGATGCACTGTCTCCCTTGGGCGGTTATCCTGGAAATGATGATGCGGGAAGAGAATTACAAAAAAAACGAACTCGCGAAGAAATGCTGGAAGACTTTATTGCTGCCTACGAATACCTAAAATCGCACAAAGATTGCAACGGTTATGTTGGCGTAGTAGGATTTTGTTTTGGCGGTTGGATTTCGAATATGATGGCGGTAAAAATCCCCACTTTACCAGCCGCAGTTCCCTATTATGGTGGACAACCTACAGCTGAGGAAGCCGAAAAAGTAACCACACCGTTATTATTGCAATATGCTAGTTTAGATACTCGAGTAAATGAGGGTTGGCCCGCTTATGAAGCCATCCTAAAAAAGAATAAAGTAGCGTATACGGCTTATTTCTACGAAGGTGTGAATCACGGTTTTCACAACAATACGACTCCGCGATATGACGAAAAAGCAGCCACTTTGTCGTGGACAAGAACGATTGATTTTTTTAAGGAAAATTTGAAGAAGAAATAAGCTGTATAATTTCTCTTGAAGCATAAAAAATGCTTTTTTATGCTAAGGAAAATTTTTTGCGTTACATACCATCTAGACTTGGTTACCCTTTTTAAAAAATTGTAGCGCAAAAGGTAAGAGCCAAACTTAATTGTATGCAAAAAACGTATTGAACTAAGTAGTAGAGGGCATTGGTTGAAGTTACAAATTAGCAGGCGTCCTATCAAATATATTAGAATTGAAATAAACACAAAATACCCTCACAAAATCAAAAACAAATTTTTATGAAAATTTTCCTAAGATCCTTCTTTTAAATTCTCATCCGCCTATCCCTTAAACTATGAAAAAAATCATATTTATTTTTTTGGTGCTTTTTCAGTTCCAAAATACAATTGCACAAAAAGAATCTGATAAAATTGAACTAACCGATTTACTCAAAATCAAGACAGTTGGTAGTATTAACCTCTCTAACGATGGCTCGAAAGTAGCCTTTACCTTGAGAACGATTGAGATAGACGAAAAAAGCGTTTTAGATTACAAATTCAAATCTCAAATTTATATGGCGTCTACTTCAGGCGTAAATACTCCCATACAATTAACAAATAGTAAGGAAGGTGCTTCAAACCCAATTTGGAGCCCAGACGGTCAACAATTAGTGTTTACGAGAACTGTTGACGAAAAACCACAACTATTCCTGTTGTCATTGTCAGGTGGCGAAGCCAAACAACTGACCAAATTTAAATACGGCGCATCAAACCCGAAATGGTCTCCTGATGGCACTAAACTTTTATTTTCAGCGACAATTTCTTTGTCTGAAATAATGAAAGACAGCACTCTAAATCCCAATTATAGTATTCCAACTTGGTCGTTAGAAAAACCTGGTTTCGACAAAAACGAGCACTTAACACCAAGCAAATCAAAAGGCAACCCCAATGGTACAATGGCTGAAATTCAAGCTTATTTAAACCAGAATGCCATAGATAAAAAAGCAATTGTATTGGACAAATTGAATTTTCAAAATGAATCGAACATTTCTTCAGATGTAAATTTCAATCATTTTTTTGAAATTAATCTGACTAAAGGATCAAGTCCAACGATGATTACCAAAGGTTTTTATAATTTTTCATCTGTCGATTATACTCCAGATGGTGCACAAATTATATTTTCTGGTGATGTCGATGCAAGCGAAAATCAAGATCGTTCCTTAGAAACCGAAATTTTCACATCAGATACCGATGGGTCTAATTTTAAAATGATTTTAGGGGAAAAAGGAAAGCAATATTATAATGCGAAAATTTCTCCAAAAGGTAAATGGATTGCTTTTTTAGTTGGAACAGTTTCAACAGTAAGCATTCCTTCATTACAAATTATGCCATTCAAAGGAACATCAAAAGACATTATTAGTATTCATTATGATCGAAACAAAAATAATTTTGTTTGGAACCAAACTGAAACACATCTATATTTTACATCACAAAGTAATGGCGGGACAATACTTAATAAATTGGATGTAAAAACAAAAAAAATAACACCTTTAACGACAACTGACGCAGGAATTAGCAGTTTCGACATTGTAAATTCAGTTTTGGCATATTCAAAAACACAAGTATCGAATCCATCTGAACTTTATTTAGCTAACACCGATGCTAAAAATGAGAAAAAAATAAGTAATCATAACGATTGGGTACTTTCTAAAAAGCTATCATTTCCTGAAAAGAAGTCCTTTATCAATGATTTAGGAATGACCGTTGAATATTGGGTTATGAAGCCAACAAATTTCAAGGAAGGAACAAAATATCCAGTTTTACTGGAGATGCACGGCGGACCCGCAGCAATGTGGGGACCAGGTGAAGAAAGTATGTGGCATGAGTTTCAGTATTTTTGTAGCAAAGGTTACGGTATTGTATACGCTAATCCTAGAGGTTCCGGCGGTTATGGTTTAGACTTTTTGAGAGCAAACATTAACGATTGGGGCAAAGGTCCTGCAAATGATGTATTAACTGCTTTAGACAAAACAGTCGCTTTAGGTTGGGCTGATAAATCGAAACTGATGATTACCGGCGGGTCCTATGCTGGGTATCTTACCGCATGGATTATAAGCCATGATAAACGTTTTAAAGTGGCTTGCGCACAACGTGGTGTGTACGATTTGACTACCTTCTTTGGTGAAGGAAATGCATGGCGTTTGGTTCCAAATTATTTTGGTGGTTATCCTTGGGAACCAAAAGTAAAAGAAATATTAACTCGGGAATCTCCTTTTACCTATGTCGAAAATATTACGACACCATTGATAATTTTTCATGGTGCAAATGACAGAAGAACTGGTTTCGTACAAGGTGAAATGATGTACCGTAGTTTGAAAGTACTAGGTCGTCCAGTAGAGTATGTAGTTCATCCTGGAGCAACGCACGAAATTACAAGATCAGGTGATAACCGTCAACGCATGGATCAAATGCTCAGGACCTATGAGTTCTTCGAACGATGGATTTCTGAAAAATAGTGGGGACTTGAAATAATTGAAATTATACTCAAACTAGATCTAATGCTACTATTGATTATTTTCAAAATCATAGAAACATTAAAGCCCAACAATTTCAAACTCGTTCAACCTATTCAAATCTAAAACTGTTTTAGAATTATCCGTGCTTCTTGAAAACATTGGCTTAAATTTAGCACCATAAACTACTTCGTCAAAAGTGTACGAAGTTCGCGTGCTAACCACTGTGCTGTACATATCATCAAAGAGTTTTACAAACACCATTATTTCACCGGTTGTATCGGCAAAATTGGCTGCGTCAAATCCAAACAACGGACTCTCTTCAGTTATAGGATGGACTAAAGTCCAACTTAAATTTAAAGAATTTATGCTATCCATCTCCAAATCCAAGGTGTAAAATTGATTCTTCATCACACCATTTTCAGGAACATTCATTCCCAAAGTCACTTTTACTTCGGCATCGGTAAAATTGGTGTTTTTATAAGGTGTGAGTCTAATCATCAAGCCGGTACTATCCCGGTAAGGTGCGATAATAGCATTGTGTGAGAATTTCAAAAAGGCCTCTGGTTTACTAAATCTACCAAAGAACAAACCAGTAGCAATGGCAAAACTTAGCAAGCCCGTCAATGCTTCAGCTGCCGAAATTGCACTTGTTAAAAATCCCGACGGACTTATATGACCGTAACCAACTGTTGTAAAAGTTTGTGCGCTAAAAAAATAGGCTTGCCCAAATTGTACCCATAAAGAACTAGAAGTATCAATACCATTTAAATGTTCGACCCCAATTGCAAAGTAAATAAGCGCAAAGACAAGATTAATAACAATATAAAAGAATAAAATAACCGAAATAAACTTCCACGAAGGCATATCCAAAAAAGTGTGAAACCAACTGATACGGTCAAAAACGCTTATACCCCGTTTCTGAACATTAGCCGTGCCGTCTTTATTGAGAAATCGCCCACCGTAACTACTAGAATTGGTTCCAAATCCAGAATTAAGAAATGCTTGTGCTTTAGTATTAATGCTATTTAAAAACGCCATGAGTTACATTTATTTAAAAAGTAAAGTTAACTAAAAATAGCATACAAAAAAGTCAACTGAATTGGACTTTATTACGGCAAGTTTATATATTTTTTTTAGGAAAATACATTGTAAATATAAAGAAATTTAGCTATATTTGAATACTAATAAAGTCTGATTGCTGTCAGACCTATCCACCCATAATTGGAGTGATAGGTATGATTTTATCAGACCTATAAACGAGTTGGCAGTAATTTTACCGGAAAAAACAGAATGAAAAACCATCTATTTTTAGCGTTTCTAATATTAACATTTGTTTCGTGTGCAAAGACGAAACAAAACAATTTTGAAAAAGTGAACAATTCCGAATTAAAAGAATTTGTAAAAAATGACAAAATGGATAAGACCGAATTTTGGAAAATAATAGACTATTCAATAGCAAAATCTAATAACGAGAAATCAGAACAAGAAAAAGTTATTATTGAAAAATTAGCAACATACAGTCCTGAACAAATTATTGAATTTGAAGTAATTTTTAGGCAATTAATTATTGATGCTGATGATTTTAAAATAATGGGAGCGCAAAAAATTATTGAGGGATATGTTTCTGATGATAGTTATCTATATTTTCGTTGTTGGTTAATTGGAAAAGGAGAAAAAATTTATACTGAAACTCTAAAAAATCCAGAGTTTCTATCGGAGAATATAAATCAAGATGAAGAGTCATATTTTGAAGAATTAATGTATGTTGCAACAAATGCATATAAAATCAAAACGGGAAAAAAAGAGGAAGATGAAAGTTTTCCTAGAGATATTGCAATCGGAAAAGGTTTAGATTATGATTTTGGTGCCCCGCCAACAAAAGGAGTTGATTGGAAAGAAGAAGAATTACCGAAAACTTATCCCAAACTATGGGAAAAATTTAACTAAATAAAAAAACTACTGCCAATCGAGTAGACGGCTCCGCTAGAAACTAACGGAGTGCGCCTCTCACACCACCGAACCCTTCAACTTCGTTCAGGACAGGCCAAGCGGGTCACGTATTCGGCGGTTCGCAAAGTGATGGGTTAAGTTCGATATAAACATCGGTCAATGATTGATAGCCTCGTTGTTTTAGACGTTTCAAGGTAATGGTGGTACTCAAAATCGGACTTTGTGCAATTGCCCAGCCGCCTTTACGGGTGCGACTAAAAGCATAAGCGTGGTCTTGGTCAACCCCCAATCGTATGAGATTCTTTCTCTTTCTTTCCTGCCACCCCGCCTGCTGGCTCATTCGCTAAAAATGTCCACTGGACATTTTCTTTACGCTCTGCCCTCAATCGTGCCAAATGCAATAGCGAAGTCGGTTTCTAAGCCATCCATCTAAATCACGTAATTTGCCCATAATACTCGTTCCCCGAAAATAGTTTAACCATCCTCGTTGTACTTCTTTTATCTTGGCAATGCGTTCTTCTAGTTTGACTGGTGCGGTTTTTGCTTCGCCAGTTCGCAAAAGCTCGGGTCGGCTGATGCTTTTGAGCCGTTCTTTGAGTTTGTTCCACGCCTTTTGTGCCACTACCAACTGATATTGGTTTTTGCTTCCTTTCTTGTACGTTGGCACAAATCCAAATCCCAACAGCGTGAAGTTTACAGGACGTCTAATCCCGCTTTTCTCCTCATTGATGGTTAGTTTGAGCTTCGTTTTCAAGAATTTTGCAATAACTTGTGCCGTAGACTTAGCTTGATTTTGTGATTTAGAGTAAATACTAAAATCATCGGCATAGCGTACGAATTTCAGTTTCCGTCTTGTCATTTCTTTATCCAACTCATTGAGTAAGATATTAGACAATAACGGACTTTCCCCTCCCGCCTGCTGGCTCGT
>NZ_JBIKRX010000116.1:0-6809 GCF_044348915.1 Flavobacterium sp.
ATCGTCCGCAGAAAGGGCGTTTTAGAGAGTTTTTTCAATGTGATGCCGATGTTGTGGGTTCGAAATCGTTGTGGCAAGAAGTCGAATTGGTACAATTGTACGATTCGGTTTTTACCCAATTGGGTTTAGAAGGTGTGACGATAAAAATCAATAATCGAAAAATCCTTTCGGGAATTGCTGAGGTGATTGGAGCTAAAGATAAATTGATTGATTTTACGGTGGCTTTAGACAAACTCGACAAAATAGGTGAGGATGGTGTCAAAAAAGAAATGATCGAAAAAGGAATCGCTGAATCTGCGATAGAAAAAGTGCAACCGTTGTTTCATTTCACTGGTAGTATTTCAGAGAAAATCGAAAAGCTTTCTATTTTACTAGCTGAATCTCAGGAAGGTATGAAAGGTGTTGAAGAGTTGCGATTTATTTGTGATAACGTGTCTAATTTGGGTTTGAATAAAGCGGTTTTAGATTTAGACGTAACCTTAGCTCGTGGATTGAATTATTATACTGGAGCTATTTTTGAAGTTGCTGCTCCAAAAACAGTTTCTATGGGTTCTATTGGTGGCGGCGGAAGATACGATGATTTGACAGGGGTTTTCGGGTTGAAGGATATGAGTGGAGTAGGAATTTCATTTGGTTTAGACCGAATTTATTTGGTTATCGAAGAATTGAATTTATTTCCTGAAACGGTGACTTCAACTTCAAAAGCTTTGTTTATCAATTATGGTGAAAAGGAAGCTTTTTATGCAATGAAAGCGATTGTGAAATTGAGACAATTTGGTGTGAAAGTAGAATTGTATCCCGATAAAGCCAAGGTCGGAAAACAGTTTCAACACGCTGATAAACGAAGTATTCCGTACGCTGTGATTGTTGGTGAGAATGAAATGAAAGAAGGAAAATTTGCTTTGAAGAATTTAGTTTCTGGCGAACAAGTTTTGCTTGATTTTGAAGAATTGAAAGCGGTATTGGCATAAACACCAATTTTTAACCAAATAAGACAAATAATGTCATTTAAGTTGGTGTGTGGATAAATCCCGTTTTGATACAAACAAAAAACGTCTCGATTTCTCGAGACGTTTTTTGTTTGTAAGAGCAAAATTATGCTTTTTTAGAGCAACATGCTTTAGCTTCTTTTTTTTCTGCAGTAGAGCATTTTGCTTTTTCTTCGGCTGAACAAGTTTTTTTATCAGCTTCTTTTTTTGAACAACAAGCTTCTTTTTTAGCTGGTTCTTTTTTAGCTGGTTTAGCTTCTTGTGCGCTAATGCCCACCGAGAAAAGAGCTATAGCCAACACAGTAAATAATTTTTTCATTTTAATATAAATTTAATTGTTATAGACAAGGAATGATATCCAATATTGATAACAAATATAATAAGAAAAATGCATACAAAAGGACTAAACAAGTTAATGTTTCCTTAATAAATTTTGCTTTCGGTTTAATGTTGTTATCCAAAATTTCGAATTATTTGATGATTAATTTCTTGCTTACTTCTCCGCTAGTAGTATTTAACTTTGCGATATATACGCCCGCACTAACTGTTTTAATTGGAATTAGAATGCTTTGTTGGTCTTGATTTTCAATTTTCCAAGTTGCAATTGATTGTCCAGCGATATTGAATAAAGTTACTTTCTCAACCGTTGTTTCAGTTGATTTATTCGCGATTTTAAGGGTATTGCTGTTTTGAATATGGGCAATTTCGATTTCATTAGATTTGGCGTTGTTTTCGGCAACACTTAATGTTTTTTCAGTTGACAGTGATTTGTCTTTAAAGCGTAACGAAAAACGGGAGTTATTTACTCCAGCTGGCAAATTCACTTCAAATGCATTTTTTTGAATTTCGGTATATGTCTTCTCCTGCCCATCATAAATATAAACTTTTTGTTGGGAATCAAAATTTTCAAGACCATCAATAGTTAAGGAAACCTTTCCTTCAATATTCGTTTTTATTCCAATAGGGTAGGATGCATCTTCGTTGAAATAACCTTCACCTTGAATCACCAATTGGTTTTCACCATTCAAGAAATACATATCATTTGGGATATCGTCTAGGCTTATACCGTCATAACCATAATCCATTTCGCTAGTAGCTCTTTCGTTCATGAATCCTAATAATACTTGGCGATGGTAATTATTGTTAGCATTAAATCCTAATCGAACTCTTTTGAAAGTGTCTTTTTGAGGAGTGTCATTTGAATTGTCATTCCAATGATTTACTGCTTCAACTTTTGATGAACTTAAACCTTTTTTGTACAATACGTTCGAATTGGCAGCATCATTTTCCTTTAAGAAAGCTCTTTGGTTATTATTGAAGATTATCGCTCCGCCGGAACCCACTTTTCCATTCACAAAGAAACCTTGACCCACTGGAACATATTGATTTGGTATACCTCTGGTGCTGGTTCCCGATTGATTGATAAAATCTACCCCAGAGGAAACAGGAGCAACGCCACCAACAAGATTTTTTACCCCATAACCACCTTGATAGTCTTTTAAAACATGTGTAGTGTTACTAGTATAATGTTCCCAGAAATATAATGTTCCATCAATTCCTTGACCTATATTGTCGTTTATAAAGGCATCGGCATTTAGAGCTGAAGGATATGGATTTCCGGTTAATAATAGTTGATCAGGCAAAACAGTATTTGAGTTGATTAATCCATTGTTAGGTTTTCCTACAAAGGTGAAGTTCTGTGTTACGGTAGCAGCACTTACTTTTTTTGTTGATCCTTGTTGTGCCATTCGATTTGGAAAAGAGGCTGGGTTTTCGGTGCCTTTCATAGTAAAACCTAAGCCAACTCGAATTGGTGATGATTCAGTAATTTTATTCCAATTGGCATACGCATTTGCTTTGTTATCAAATGTGTATAACCAATATCGGGCAATGCTCATTGGGGTCGTTGCATTTCCTGCAACACCGTCATAGCCTCCAATCCAATTGATATTCCTTGGAGTTGAATTAAATCCATCTTTCATAATGCCGGCAACTGTATAATTCGTATTGTTAGCTGTTATATTTATTGGGCTAACGGGAGAGCACCAATAGTTGTAATTATATCTATTAGCCTGTCCTTGTTGGTCTCTTTCAATAGAGCCTGCACTAGTTATATCTAAATCGCAATCTAGAGTTTGAACTAGTTGTGACATTCCAACCAAGTCTATTTTCCCGTCTAACTTCAAGTAATTGGTTACTTCTATTTTTGTGTCATTGGATGCTGTTAGTGTGTTACTATTAACCATCAATCCTAAAACAGTTTTGTTTCCTGTTGAGGACACATTGTGTGATGTTCTAACTATATTCCAATCTACAGGCGTTACACCGTCAACAATGGAAAGACTATTTGGTAAATCCTGAACTGCATTGTTTAACCACGTTGCAGGAGTTTGCCATGCTCCATTTGAATTTGATTCGTAGGGTAGTGGTGCAGTTTGTCTGTCGACAGAATTTAGGTTTTTTAAAGCTAATGTGAAATTACTAGCCGATTCATCTTTGGTATTGGTATAAGTATATCTAGACATAGTGTAATAGGCCTTTAAATTTGTCCAAGGAATCGAACCGATGTCATTTTTGGTAATAGTACTAGGAATGATACGTCCAGTTGTTGCAATACCATTAATTTGAATTTCTTGATTTATGACATATCGCATTTGATTTTCAGTTAAGGCAACATCCCAAACTCTTATTTCGTCAATTGTTCCTCTAAAATAGGAAGTAGGAGTAGCACCAGATCCGTTTGCAGCTGCCACCAAGAAGGAGTCGTTGCTCGCTATAGGGACTGACAAATTTTGTGTCTTATCGAGAACTCCATCTATGTATATTTTTGCATTTGTTCCGTTGTAAATAACGGCTACATTATGCCAAATGTTATTTGGTATGCTTGTGACAGAGGTAATTGTTTGCATAGTTCCATTCATCCATCTCATAACTAATTTCCCAGAAGCGTTTAATGATAAATCGTATCCTTGTGTAAAAGCATTGTTTCTTTTTGATAAAATAGACATGTTTGCTGATGTCCCAGGTTTTACCCATGCCGATACTGTGAAATTATTGGTTAAGTTTAAAACATTTCCTCCATCTAAATAATCTGATGTGCCATTAAAATCTATGGATCTTACATATCTTCTTTCTGAGGCGTACCCAAAAGTGATGTACTTTGTTCCATTAAAATCATAATTTGTTTCTAAGTTTTCCCCAATCAGATTCATAATTCTATATTCTGCTGCTGGTGAAAAAACTGGAGAGTCAGAAATAAACATTAAAAAATCGCCTGGAGGGTTAATCGTTGCCGCGATGACTGCTTTTGGTACAGAAACTTTTACCGTTCCTACATCTCCACCAGATTCTACCACTTTCCAAACTCTATTTATACCAATAAAATCTACTTTGGAATTTAATAATGGAGTAATATCACTGCTCAAATCGACTATAACTGGAGGGGTTTGTGTTAATACAGCATTATTGTGCCCCCAAATCAAAAACCTTTTGTCTCCTGCAAAAGTGCTTGTATTCGCCGAGTTTGTAGCTTCTATAGTGGTAAGCCCCATAGTAACATCGTCCATAGTGTATTCGGTTTTAGATTGTTTTTGATTTAATTCTGATTTATCATCTCTACCAATACCAGCTATGTTCGTGTTGTACCCTGCTGCTGCCGTATAAATAGTTGTTCCATCAGAATTTACATAATCAAGACTGGTGCTATTTACACCTAAAGTGATACCGTATTTTAGTGCCAAATAGGTTTCTACTTTTCGTCTATCGGCATCGGTATTTCGGGCATCGTAGGTGATAATCTCTAATATGTCCCCTACTAAATCTGCATCATAGTATTCGCTTCTTCCTATAAAATATTTAGTATTACGAATATCAGTGAAAGTACCGGTATTAACACCTGAAGTTGTGAGTCTTAAGCCATTGTGAAAAATATCTATAAGACCCCCAGCACCCGTGATTCTTTTCCGAGGATTAAAAATATTTGCTCCCGAATAGGATTTTGGTTGTAATGCTAAATCAAGTTCTCCCTCACCATAACGTGTATTTGCAGCTTGGTTATAAGAAACTACTTCGTTAGCAAATCTAGAAGTTTGAGAGCCCATTGAAAAACCTGTTATATCTTGATTTCCTGGATTAACAGCAACATCATCTCCACAAAAAACACTATATGAGTTTGAGTTTCTGGTAACGATACCCGTTTTAAGGGCAATAAATACATCGTGATTATTGAACCCTTGACCTCCAAATAGTGACGATCTACCATCGAAACGAATTACAGGGTTAAAGTTTACATTGTCAGTAGCATTGTTCAAAAAAATAGGTTCTAAACTCGTTTTTGCAATCGCGTTTCTGGTATTCCCAAAAGCACTGTCGACCCAAGTGCTTACAATACTGTTGTTTGGAATAGTACCAATTTCTCTATTGGCTTTTAGCCATAATTTTAAATTTCCTGTTACTCCACCGGGCGCCACGGTAAGAGTGGGCGCTGCAACAACGGTTACCCTTACATTAAAATTATAAGGACCTTCATTAGAGTCATTATTATTTAGTACCACAGACCCCGTAAATGTTCCTGTTGTAGTTGCGGGAAAAGTAATATTAAAACTAGTTACTGAACCACCACCTAAAAATGATTGTGATGTTAATATTGCCATGGGTGTTATGGTAAAATTAGATCCTGCTGGTGCTGTTACAATAGTGTTACCACCGCTAAATGTTAAATTAGATGGCCCGAAATTATATACCAAAAATGGAATCGTTATTGGAACACCTACAAAAGTAGTTCCAAAGTCAGTATAATCGGCAGTGCTTGGGGTTATGTCTCCATCAGGAATTGATACATCATTTCCCTGTACGTCAATTTCTGCACCAGATGAAACTACACAAACTCCCTGAATGGTAAAATCGTATTTAGTTTCGTCAGAATCGTTACTCAGTATAGATAGTATGCAAACAGTTTTACCAAGAACTAAAGGAGTAAATGTTACGGTAAATGTTGTTGTTCCGCCCGCAGGTACTGACGATACAGCTGGTTGTGAAACAGAAAAAAGTGCTGCACCAGTGCCAATAACTCTTACTCTTGGGGTATCGGTTAATATTAGCGGCAGTGAACCTTGGTTTATAATAGTAAAAGTGCGTATTACTGGAGTTCCAACGGTAGTATTTCCGAAATTAGTACCAGTTGCAACAGAAACACTATAGGTATTATCAGGAATTGGATTAGCGGGAGTCCCATAATAAAGATGAATTTCAGAATCTGTGGACGTACCCTGGAAGCTAAAATTATAAGGGTTTTCGTTCGTGTCGCTGTTATATATTGTAAAGTTTGCATTATGGACACCAGCAAATGTCGGCGAGAATGTTATTACAATATTTGCTGATCCACCAGCAGCAATATTGGTAGGTGGTGGCGTAGTTACTGCAAAACTACTTGCATTTGCTCCTGTAATGGTATAAGTACCTACGGTTAATGGTCCAGGCCCCGTATTTCTAATTACATAAGTCCTAGTTGTACTTGTGTTGATAGAGATGCTGGTAAAAACGGTAAAATCTGTTGCACTGGGGGTTATGTCTCCATCTACTATTGAGGTCCCATTACCTTGAATATCAATCTCTGGTAACAAAGTTATGGGGGTACCTACTATTTTAAAGTTGTCTAGGGCAATACCAGGCGCCGACACAGTTCCGTCTGATGCAAATTTATAGGTATAGGCGCTTAGAGCACCCTTGTTATCTATTGATTTTATTGATATTTATTCAAATTTCACCATCTTTTTCATTAACACATCGAAGATTGTCCCCATATTTGACCTTCTATTGTAT
>NZ_JBIKRX010000049.1:0-22357 GCF_044348915.1 Flavobacterium sp.
AAACTACGATTCAACCAAATCAAAGAGCAAATTGTTCTTTGGCTCGAATTTTTACTGCTTATTTTTGCAGATGTATTTTTGGTAAAAAATCTAAAAACTCAAAAAGTGGGTTCTTAAGGAATGACTAGTTAAGTTGTTTCATTTTTTCGCTGATAAAAAAATTTTCAAACAAAGCGCCCACATCCTGTCTGCTTTGCAACGGATTAAATTGCCCAATAATAGCGTTTCTTATTCCGTTATCGTAAAAATAGATTTTTGGTTTTGCTGTAATTTCATTTCTTTGATTGGTTGAAAAAGGATGTAGTCTAAAAATAACATATACTTTTTCAAGCAAATCGATATAATTGATTACTGTCATTCTGTCAACACCTAATATCTTCGCCAATTCATTATAAGAAACTTCGCCCCCTAATTGTAATGCCAATGCGTTTAGCAATTTCATTAACAAATCGGGTTTTTTGATATTAACTAATTCTAAAATATCTTGGTACAAATAACTTCCAGAAAGTTCTAAAAGTCTTTTCTGTTTACTAGTCTCAGTTACCACTTCCGGATACATGCCGTAGATTAGAAACTCCTCTAAACGAGCATAAGCATTAGCAAACGAGTAATGATTTTTAATTTCACTCCATGACAAAGGAAATAATTGATGTTCCCATTTTCTGCCCGTTAACGGTTCATTAATTTGATTGCCTAAGTCAAGAGAGGAAGAACCTGTTAAGATGAATTGTTTATTTAATTTTGCATCGATTAATATTTTTACAGCTACACCTATGTTTTCTATTCTTTGGGCTTCGTCAATCACAATGGTGTCATAATCCGTGACTAGCTGTAATAGAAATTGGGAATTAGCAGTAGCTAATTGTAATCTAGTTTGTGGGTCATCTCCATTAAGAAACAAGGTTTTTTTACCTTCTACTATTTTTTGAATTAAGGTTGTTTTACCTACTTGTCTAGGTCCAATAACAACAATAGCTTTTTTATTGTCGCAATCGGCAACTAAATTCTGGGTTATAGTTCTTGTTATCATATTGCAAATATAATAAATTCTGTTTAAAACCACAAAATAGTATGTGTTTTTGGGGTTTAAACCCTAATATATTATAAAAATTCGCTAGAATTAAAAAAGGAATGTTTCTGTCCTTCCGAACTTGTTTCGGAATCTGAAAATTTATTGAAAAACTAAAAACCCTCTAAGAGTTTAAAACTCCAAGAGGGTTAATTGTTTTTCGAAACCTTGCAGGAAAATAAACTAGTTTTTAATAATAGTATACCCTTTATCTATATCATTAACTTTTACCAAATACGTACCTTGAACTAACTTTTCAATATTTATGGCGCCTTCTAAAGCATTTACTTTTTCTTGTTGCACTAATTGACCTAACGTATTGTAAATGGCAATTTTCTCCACTTGAACGGCAGATTTGAAATTTAAAATGCTTGTTGTGGGGTTGGGGTAGAAATTAAACCCATTTACTACAAAATCTTCATTACTTAAATTCTGTGTTACTGTGATTGCAATTCTTGAACTTTCACACCCGTTTACTGTTTGACTCACATAATAAGTAGCACCATCAACCAATACAGTACTCAATGGTAGTGGTGTACCTCCAGTAGAATTACTATACCATTGTAAATTAGTTCCTGATACGGATAAATTTGCTAACGTCCCACCAGAATTAAATGATTGGTTTGCACTTGCTGTTGGTGCTGTTGCAATTTGGTTTAAAATGATGTTTGCTGTTGTAAATGTACAACTACCATTAGTTATAACACATATGTAAACACCTGGCTGTGTTGCAGTGTAAGTATTAGTATTTGCACCGCTTATATTTACATTATCTTTTTTCCACTGATACGAATTAGAAGAACCGCTAGGCACACTTAAAATTTGAGTTCCACAAAAGTTTACTGTTCCATTTGGTTGTGATATAAATGTTGCCGATAGAACCGTTGGTTCGGAGGTTTTAGAACAGCTAGTTGAAGCTGAAGTAACTCTTACAGTATAAGAACCTACTGCAGTTGGTAAATGAGTTGCATTTGTTGCATTAGCTATAAGATTCCCGTTTAAAAACCATTGATAACTTAAACCAGTACCCGTATTAGCTTGTAATGAAAAATTACTTGAACCACAAACTAAAATTTGACCAGATGGTGAAATTGTGGAGGTTGGTTGTGGTTTAAATATAATATTTATTGAATCGGTATAAGTACTATTTTCTAATGTAGCTGACACGTTAACACTTCCGGCTTGAGTCGGTGTAAAAGTAACGGTGTTTCCTTGACTTCCATCAAACCAAGTTGGAGTATAACCATTCGGGCCAGAATAAGTTAATGTAACGCTTGAACCTTGACAAATTTCAATAGAATCTCCCTCTGCGATAAGTTGTGCATTTGGATTAGCTCCATATGGAAAAACTGTTTTTTTGAATAAAGATCCCCATAAATTATTTACATCTCTTGCTCTAATATTAAATAAAACAGGGCCGGTTGCCATATCCCAAGTGGCTTGAGTTCTAAAAACAGTTTCTACCGCCTCATCTAAAGCACCATCAAAAGCAACTATTTGCGTCCCGTTTCCTTCACCTGGGTCAAAATTACCAAAGAAGTATTCGAATTTTGTTAATTTTATTTGTCTTGTAGTAAAAGTGTTATTATTAACAAAAACAGCTTTTTTAAATGTTGGCCCCCACTGATTATTACCGTCCTTAACTCTAATATTAAATAAAATTGGTCCTTGAGTAGTAAATGAATTTACTTGAGAAGCAATAATACTTTCTACTCTTTGATTAAATTGAGTGTCCTCAGCTGTCAAAGTAGTACCATTCCCAAAGCCCGGGTCTGTTGTGCCCCAAAAATATTCACCAGCTGTTACTACAGGATTTTGTGCAACAACAACTTGAATACAAACAAAAAATATCAATATATATTTTTTCATAGCTTAATTTTTATGATATCCTTTTGCTTTTATTTCTACATTTTGCCCTGGAAACAAATCGGCAGGCATATCTAAATCAAAAATAAATGCTTTGCTATTGTTCGGATTTGCAGCATTATAATTTAATTGTGAATAAGGTCCTCCATTAACTCCTCTATCGTTTAAAGTTAAATCAATATCATAAAAATTGTGATTTGGATTTCCTCCATTAACAGCAGTAGTTGAACCAATAATCTTTGTTAATACCAATGGGTTTCCAGCTGTTGGTATTGTACAATCTAAATCAATTCCATTATATGTCCATTCAAAAAATCCAGAAATTGTTGGATTTGGAAATTGAGAAGGATATTGGCCACCAAAATTACATTGATTAGAAAAAATTTCTGAAGTATAACAACCAATATTACAGTTAGTATTACATTGAGCACCAAAACTACTAACATTTGTTCCTAAAAATTCATTACTACTAACTACAATATTATAATAAGGCACATTAATATATGACACTAATAAATTAGAATTATTTGAAAATGTATTATTTATTACATAATTTTTTAAATTTGGATTTGGATTCCATCTTTTTAATATTAAAGAAGTTAATGAATTATTAGCAACAACAACTTTAAAATCATCATTATATACTATAATTGAAGTTACTACATTAGCTACTATTAAGTTTTTTTCTAAATTACTTTGATTTGATAATGCTTCATCCATTAATTTAATTGACCCAGAATTATTAATTGCAACATTTCCATATTTAATAGTTATCTCATTGCTAATTGTGTTTTTAATAATATTTGATTCATAAAAATCATTATTAATATTTAAATTTGTTGAAGAACAGTTAATTATTGAAATTTTTGCTCTATTTGAATAGCTACCTGAAGTTATTGGTGATGAACTAAAAGAGTAAATGCCTAAATTAAATCCAGTTATTTCAAATTTCATTCCAGGAAAACCAGCTATTGTAATGTTGGCATTAAAATTAATGGTAGTGCCTGGTGTTTGTGGCATAATTTGTAAGGATTTACCAATAGTTAATGCTGCTTCATTATATGTACCAGAAGATACAATAATTTTATCTCCATTTACTGCCGCTGTAATTGCAGAAGTAATGTTTGTAAATAATGTAGTGCCATTACCCGCAGTTAAATTTGGGTTTACAAATCGGTCAATAGCATACGATTGAATACTAAATGCTATAATAAATAATGTAGTTATTTTTTTCATTTTTAAATTGATTTTTAATAATTTAGTTTTTAATAATTGTTTCTTAATATTATATTATCAAGCGTTTCTTTAGAAAAAACATCCAAAACTAGCTTAGCAACATAAGGACAATATTGCGTTTGAGGACATTCTTTCCAATGTGCCAATGAATAGTAACCAACAGTCCTTACGTTTTCAAAAGAATGAATTTTTAAATAATTGACTCTACCGATAACATTTACTATCAAAGAATTTTCAATTGTAACTTCTGTTTGATTAGCAACTGAAAAACCATATTTTATTTTCAATTCATCATTAGAATAAGAAAATTCAAAATAAGTTTCCTCGCCAAGTGTTTTACATTGTTCCATAAATAATTTTTTTTGCTAAAATTACCTTATAAAAACAAAAAAACACTCTAAAAAATTTCTTTATTTGATTAATTTATTCTAATTTTGAACTATTAATTCTGATGTTATGATACAGCAACCTGAAATTAAGATTAAACAAATTCGTGAATTGAAGAATTTTACGCAAGAATATGTCTCGCAACAATTAGGGCTATCTACCCGTGCGTATAGTAAAATTGAAACTGGTGAAACGCAATTAACCATCAATAGGCTAAATGAAATTAGTGCTATCTTAGAAGTTCAACCAATGGAAGTTTTAGGGTTTGATGATAAAAAAGTTTTTAATTTTTACAATTCTAATGACATAAATAATGTTAAGAATATGAATATGCCCGAAAAACTGATTCAGCAGTATGAAGAAACCATACAAGCGCTAAAAGAACAAATTGCTGTGATGAAGTTATTAATGGATAAATAATGTGAGATTCTTTCAGAATGACAAACAATGTGTAAAATACTGAATACTAAAAACTGAATATTAAAGTCTTTGAGATTCTAAAACAATCCCGAAGTTTCGGGACTAAAATCTCCAAAAACTTACCTTCCAATTCATTCATTTGATCATTGCCTTTAAACCGGATTTGTTTGGCGATGAAGTAAAGCAAAAACCAAACAATAACCATCATTAGCATTACGAGAAAATCCATTGTTGTCGAATTTTTCAAAACATAGTCGGAGTAGGCGATACCCGCGAAAATCACAAAAATTCCCGCTACCATAAAATGCAAAAACATAAAAAGTGTCCACAAAGTGGGTTCTGGACCAAATAATCCTCGGATATGTGTTTCGTTGTTTTCTTTTGGTTCCAATTCCAAGTGCAAATGCGGCGACCAATATTCGCGTTTTGTCTCTGGGATATTCATCCAGATATGATTGTGTTTGATTTTTAGATGACAATCTTCGGAGCAATTCACTTTATAATCTTCAAATTTTTGACGTACAGACTCAATGTTTTCATTCACATCTTTGTAAAAACGCAAGCGAAGTCTTATTTCATTTTTGGCATCCATAACAACATTTTTTGGGTTCAAATTGATTAAAAGCATTGCAAAATAGTAAAAAAATTGATAGTATGGTATTTAACACTACCTTTGCAAAAAATAAAAATACTGTATTTGGGATTTTTAACTAATGGAAATTTAGGAAAATAGATTCTAAAATCTAAACGTCACCCTGAGCTTGTCGAAGGGCTAAAATAATAAAAATGAATAATATTGTTGCGATAGTAGGAAGACCTAATGTAGGGAAATCAACCCTTTTTAATAGGCTGATACAAAGAAGAGAAGCTATTGTAGATTCAGTATCTGGGGTGACCCGAGATAGAAACTATGGTAAAAGCGAGTGGAACGGAAAAGAGTTTTCTGTAATTGATACCGGAGGATATGTCCGTGGATCAGACGATGTTTTTGAAGGCGAAATCCGCAAACAAGTGGAATTGGCCATTGATGAAGCCGACGTAATTATTTTTGTGGTAGATGTCGAAGAAGGCATTACGCCAATGGATGATGTGGTGGCTAGATTGTTGCGTAAAGTAAAAAAACCTGTTTTACTTGCTGTAAATAAGGTAGATAATTCGATGCGTGAAAAGGATGCTCTTGAATTTTATAACCTTGGATTAGGTGAGTTTTTTACGTTTGCTAGTATTTCGGGTAGTGGAACAGGAGATTTATTGGATGCTGTAATAGAAGCATTTCCGATTAAACCTGAACCAGTAAAAGAAGAAGTCGTATTGCCTCGTTTTGCAGTTGTAGGTCGCCCGAATGCAGGAAAATCAAGCTTTATAAATGCTTTGATTGGTAAAGAAAGATTTATGGTTACCGACATTGCGGGAACCACTCGTGATGCCATTGATGCCAAATTTGACCGTTTTGGATTCGAATTCAACTTAGTAGATACTGCAGGAATTCGTCGTAAAGCGAAAGTGAAAGAAGATTTAGAATTTTATTCGGTGATGCGTTCGGTTCGTGCTATTGAACACGCGGATATTTGTATTTTGGTCATAGACGCCACTCGTGGATTCGAAGGACAAGACCAAAGTATTTTTTGGTTGGCCGAGAAAAACAGAAAAGGAATAGTGATTTTAGTCAACAAATGGGATTTGGTCGAAAAAGACACAATGTCAACCCGTGATTACGAAGAGAAAATCCGAAAAGAATTGATGCCATTTACCGATGTGCCTATTCTTTTTGTTTCGGCATTAACAAAGCAACGTTTGTTGAAAGCTTTGGAGGCTACAGTTCAGGTTTATGAAAATAGACAACAACGTATTGCGACTTCAAAATTTAACGAGTTTATGTTGAAAGTGATAGAAGCTTATCCACCACCAGCAACCAAAGGAAAATACGTGAAAATTAAATATTGTATGCAGTTGCCTACGCTAACACCACAGTTTGTGTTTTTTGCTAATATGCCACAATACGTGAAAGAACCTTATAAACGTTACCTCGAAAATAAAATTCGCGAAAACTGGGATTTCTCAGGAGTTCCAATCGACATTTATATTAGAGAAAAGTAAAAATGAAATCCCGAGCAATCGGGATTTTTTTATGATTATTGGTTGGCAGAAGTTATAAGGTTTTTACTAAAAGAGCGTTTGTATTACTATTTTATAATTAACTTTAAACCTTTGAACTTTTTAGGAGTCCAAGTACTTGTATATCTTAATTTCAATATGTCTAAATACTTTTGTTTTTCTATACTTTTCTTTTTTTTACTTACCTCAAATGCGCAAAATGACATCAGTGTTAATGGAACCGTTTTAGATATCAATACACAACTGCCTATTGAGTTTGCCACCGTGTTTTTTTCAAATGTTAGAGACTCAACAGTAATCGACTATACTACTACAGATAAAAACGGGGTGTTTCAAATCAATACCAAAAAGTACGAAACTCCGGTTTTTTTAAAAATAAATCATACCGATTATCAGCCATTTGTTGAAGAACAGCCTAGTCTTTTAGAAAGTAAAAATTTTGGAAAACTTTATCTATTGAATAACAAATACGCTTTGAATGATGTTGTCATTGTTCAAGATGTACCGGTCAAAATTAAAAAGGACACCATAGAGTTTAATGCTTCTTCGTTTAAAGTTCGTCCGGATGCAAATGTTGAAACCTTATTGAAGCAATTGCCTGGAGTTGATATTGATAGCGATGGAAAAATAACCGTCAATGGTAAGGATGTGACCCAATTTTTAGTCAATGGGAAGCCTTTTTTTGATAAAGATGGTGCCATGGCTTTGAAAAATTTGCCAGCTGACATCATAAGCAAAGTTCAAGTCTCTGATTTTAAAACCAGAAAAGAGGAATTGGCAAAACAAGAATCAACATCCGACTTTGCGAGTATAAACATCACTATTGATGAAAAGAAAAACAAAGGAGTTTTTGGCAAATTTTTGGGGGGTTATGGATCTAGTGATCGTTATGAGAGTAGTTTTATTTTGAATTTTTTTAAAAATAAACAGAAAATAAGTGTTCTTGCGTCTTCCAATAATATAAATGCAACTGGTTTTTCGATGGACGATGTATTTGATAATATGGGGGGTGGCCGTAACAATAAAAAAGAAGTTACGGCGTCGGCCGGAGGAAAGGGCATAACGCAATCCAATATAGCAGGATTTAGTTATTCGGACGAATGGTCGAAAAAAATGGAAGCAGTGGGAAGTTATGATTTTAAAAATACAACGAACACCAATGAGAGCAAAGCCAAACAACTGAACTTTTTACCCACGGGAGCCAATATAACCGACTCCGATTCCAAAACAAAAAATGAAAATACTAGCAACAAAGCTAATTTTGAATTAGAATATAAAATAGATCCAACAACAAGACTGGTTTTCACTCCAAACCTCAGTCAAACCCATTCTAATAATAGCGCTATAGCTTCAAGCAATACGCAAAACGACAAGGGAGAGGCTCTAAATGAAAGTGAATCAAAATCAACTAGAGAAAACGACAATTTTCTTTTTGGAAATACAATCAATTTCAATAAAGTTTTCAAGAAAAAGAACCGCAATTTTAGTTTTGTTCTATCTAATTCAAATAGTAAGAACGAGTCGGATGGTTTAATTGTCTCCAAGACCGTTTTTTTTGTAAATAACCGTCCGAATATAGAGCGAAATCAGAACAGTTTAACCAATACCACCCTAGGTTCCTATTCAGTCGATTTGGAATATACCGAGCCGATTACAGATTCTTTGCGTGTTCGTGTTGGAGTAGATTTAGATTGGAGTAAAGACGAGAATGATTTGAAGACCTATGATTTTGACGCTTCTACTCAATCCTATTCTGATCTAAATGAATTGCAGTCTAATTTTTTATCTTCAAGTCGCAAGTCGATACGACCAAAAGTTGGATTAACTTATGATAAGGAGAAATACAGCTTCAATTTCAATTCAAGTACGGCGGTGACCGATTATGATAATCAATCATTGTACCTGAATAAGGAAACAGATTTGAATCAAAAATATTTTCTTCCCTTTCTAAATGCTCAAATTAGATATAAAATCAGTCGTTCCAAGTATTTCTCGATGAAGTACGATTACAGCAATTCACTTCCGACTGCTTTACAATTGATGCCAGTGGCGAATTTGTCAAATCCGTTAAACACCATTCTTGGTAATCCAAATTTGAATCCTAGCGCAACGCAAACAGCTAGTGTCAGTTTCAAAAATTATAATTTTAGGTCTCGAACAGGATATAATCTGTATTTAAAATCGGATTTTTATAAGGATGAAGTTGTATCCACTGCGATTTTTGATGCTAATGGAAAAAAAACAACGACTTATATCAATATCGATGATACCTTTTCAACTTCGATTGGTGGAAGCTGGAATAAGAGCGTCAAGAAAGAGGCTCATGTCTGGCGATACGGTTTGTCTTTAAATGGGAATTATTCTTTTGACAAAGGTTTTACCAACGCAGTTTTGTATAATACTCGCGCCTTGAGAGTTACACCTGCGATATATTTTAGTTATGATTATGGCGAAGTATTAACCATTGCACCATCCTATCGTTTTACTTATACTGAGAATAGATACGAGAATTATTTGATTGATGCCAATTCGAATGTTTTGCATAAAGTAAATTTGCAAACGACCACTTATTGGCCAGAGAATTGGGTGTTTGGGAATGATTTTGGGTACAATTATAATTCTAATCTTTCCAGTGAATTCAAGAAGGATTTTTATTTATGGAATACCAGTTTATCCTATAGTTTTTTTGATAAAAAAATGATGCTGAAGGTGAAGGTGTATGATGTTTTGAATCAAAACCAAAGCGCTACGCGAACTTTGTCCCCTACTGCCATTCGCGATGAGGAAAACACAGTTTTAAAACGCTACGCTATGTTTTCATTAACATACAAAATGGGAGAATTTCGAGGTAAAAAGAAAAAGTATAAGGAAAAACAAAAAGAGGAAGATGAAATTTAATCTTGATTAAACCTTTTGCCAATTTGATTGTCTAAAAACTATAACCTAAAAAAACATATAATGAAAAAATTAATGATTGCCGTACTGCTTTTAGTTGGAGTTTCTAATTATTCTCAAGAAGCAAACGCTCCTAAAAACAAAAAGGACAAAGGTTCGAAAGAAATGAAATCTCCAGAACAACGAAATGAAGCTATGTTAGCCAAAATGACTTCTGAATTAAGTTTGGATGCTAAACAACAAGCTCAAATTAAACCAATTATTGCCGATCAAAGTGCAAAAATGGATGCAATGCGCGCTCAAATGAAAGCCAATAAAGAAAATAATGTGGAGCTTTCAGATGCCGATAAAAAAGCAATGAGAAAAACGCGTATAGCAGATAAGGAAGCAACTGACAACCAGATAAAAGCAATATTAACTCCAGATCAATTTGTAAAATACCAAGCAATGCAAGAAGCCGGAAAAGCTAAAATGCAAGACCTGCAAAAACAAAAAGCGGGAGAATAAAGAGACCTTTTTTAATTTTGCTAAAAAAGTCCCAACTTATAAAAGTGAGAAGGGACTTTTTTTATGCCGTCTTTTACAGCGTAATTTTATGAAAAAAAGTAAACCGAATAATGTCTCGGTTGAAAAAATCTACACCGTTAGCACGTTGCTGAAAACTGTTTAAATAGCCCAATTCTAGTGTAATATTTTTGTTGATTCCGTACTGAAGAGCAACATAAATTCGGTTTTGGTCAAAGGTGTTTTTTACAATATTTTCTCCGCCATTGACCATCAATTCATCGTAAAGAATGGCTTTCAGGTACTGATTTTCTTTTTTCCAAAAATTATAATCTGCTTGCAAGCGATAGCGAAATCTCCAAACAAAAGTTGTTCCAGAAAGCAGGCCAGCTTTATTGGCATTGTGAAAAAAGCGTTCTTCTATCTGAAAGCGGTTGGATAAGGTGACTTTGCCTAAATTTTGTTTCCAACTGATGTCCTGTTGGATCCGATATTCAGGAATGTCAAAGTGAAAAGTCTGTTCTGGAACTTGAGTGGCTACAGAAAAATAAGCCACCCCAGCGCCAATATCCCAATCATTGTTGATTTTGTAACGGCTGTGCATTCTCAGCACAAAGAGATTTTGCTCCACTGGGTTTAAAAAGATCCGATTGTCAAATTCCGAATGCAAAGACCATTTATTGTTTAAGGTGAGAATATTGTAATAACGTGTCCAAAGTAAACTCTGGTGATCTATGTTTTTTTCGGTTTGGGCTTGCAAAAAGCAACAAGTCAGAAACAGAAATAGGGTGTGAATAAATTTCATTCAGTTTATTTCAAATTTTGGCAAATTTAAACAAACTTAATTTAAAAGAAGTTTATTTTTTCAGGACTATTATGATTGTAAATTGCATCGATTTAGAAACAAAAAACCCATCAAAAATCAATTTGATGGGTTTTAAATTCATATTTATATATGTTATAAAGTATATTTCAAAGTAAGTCCATACGTTCTTTGATCTCCAAGCACAGCAGCATATTGCCCTGAATTTCCACCAGCAGGTAATAATTGCTCGTAGTAATCTTTGTTCAATAAGTTGCGTCCCCAAATGTGCACAGATAAACCATCTGCTACTCTGAAACCTAAACGACCGTTAAAGATAGCATAACCCGGAACTATTAAATATTTCGAAGCAGAAGGACTTGACGAGAATTCTGAACGAGCATAACCATCAAGGGCTATAAAGAATTTCCCTAAGTTTCCGAAGAATTTAGCATTTTTAGTATATTCACCTCCAAGGTTTCCTGCCCATTTTGAAACACCGGGCAAATCCGTTCCAGAAACGTCTTTGAACGATATTGCAGATCCTGTTTCTTCTAATGGAAGTGGTGCATTTGTAAATTTAATATACTTACCATCAGTATAAGTTACAGCTCCGTAAACACTAAAATGGTTGTTAACTTTAAAGCTAGCATCTAATTCTGCTCCTTTTACTCTTACTTTATCTGCATTGGCAAGATAGCCACGATTCACTCCTAATTCAGCTGCTTGAACATTGGTTTGAAAGTCTTTAATGTCTGTATTAAAGAAGGTAAGGTTTAAAATAGAATTTTTAAAGGGAGAAGTTTTCACACCAAATTCATAATGGTTTACGTCTTCTGGCTTAATTACGGCAAGGTCAAGAGCGGGTTGGCCAGCAATGGTTGGAAGACCTGCCACATTCACACCAACTGGTTTGTAACTTTTTGCATATGTGGCATACGTATTAATTTTGCTTGAGGCCTTATAAGAGACTGTTAAATTTCCAGAAAAGTCAGTGTTATCGGTGCTTGAAGTAAACGCTTGATCTGTATAAACCAATTTTTTCAAAGCAATTAATGCAGGGTTAGAAGTTTGAAGACCCCCGTAGGTTTTACGGTCGTAATCAGCATCCTTTTTGTCATAATTGTATCTTAAACCGGGTAATACGTGTAATTTCTCTGTAATAGCCCAATCCAATTGACCGAAAACTGCCGCGCTGGTTGAATGGATTTTAGCATTGGTTTTTATTCCATATCCTTCAAAAAGACCCGGAGTTTGCCATAAAGCAGTGTTGGGAGTGCTTTGAGAAAATCTCCATTGTGCATTTCCTGATTCCTCTGTGCCTTTAGTTTTTGTTGTTTGGTCAATAAAAAACACACCCACAACACCATTAATTTTTGAAGTTAGTTTACCAGCATAGCGAACCTCTTGTGTTACTTGTGTTTGCCTTGATGGGTTTTGTGATTTGGCAAGCACTTGCAAACCTGTAAAATCTCTATCATTGGATGGGTCCCAAGTCCAAAAGCGCCAAGCTGTGGTTGAGGTAAGTGTTCCACCACCAATTTTTGAGTCAATATTTAAAGAGGCTCCACCTAAATCCTGTCCAGAACGCCAAGGAGTATCGTGGTCAATCTTACGGTCAAAAGCATTCAAGCTTGGAAGTTGGTAATTTAAATCAGCAATAATTGCGTTAAATTGACGATAAGCAGCTCTTTTTGTAGGAGCAACACCTGCAACTACTTGTGCATATCCGTCAGGACGTTGCGTTGTTATGTCTGCAGCAAATGTAATATTGGTTTTATCTGTCGGAGTAAAAAGCAATTGCCCTCTAATTCCTTGATTGTTTAGTGTATTAGTAGGTCGTCCTGTTACAATGTTCTCGATTAATCCATCACGTTGCGTTCCGGAAAATGATAATCTACCAGCAACTTTTGGACTCAAAGCTCCTGTAACAGAGGCTTTGGCTTGAATGTATTGGTAATTACCATAACTCACTTCAAAGTCAGCACCTGAAGTAAAACTAGGTTTGCGAGAAGTGATATTAAAAGCACCCGAAGTGGTATTTTTTCCAAACAAAGAGCCTTGCGGACCGCGTAATACCTCAATTCTTTCCACATCAATAAAGTCAAGAGTAGTTGCGGCAGGACGAGCATAATACACACCATCAACATAGAAACCTACACCTGGATCAATACCATCATTGGTAAGTCCATACGGAGAACCTAGGCCACGAATGTTGATTCCGGTATTTCTTGGATTTGACGAATACAATTGAACCGATGGGACTAGTTCTTTGATGCGATTCACGTTGAAAGCTCCAGCTTGTTCGGCTTGTTTTCCTGTTACTACCGATACAGCAATAGGAATGTCTTGTACTTTTTCTATTCGACGTCTTGATGTAACAACTACCTCAGATAGCACTTTTTCCTCTCCAGTAGAAATGGTTATTTGTAATGGTTTTGCATTAGTAGGTAGTTCGGTTATTTTAATTTCTTTTGTATTATAACCAGCGTATTGGACAATAATTGTAAAGGGTAGTTCTTTGGCTTGAATGGCAAACTTGCCATTAACATCTGAAGTTGCATTATTGGTAGTTCCTTTTACCACTATATTAACACCTTCTATAGGTGAATCTTGATCGTTTTTCACTACACCTTCAATTGTGTTTTGTGCATAGGAAGTAGAGAAAATAAAAAGTAATAGTAATGTCGTTATTACTTTTGTATTGATATTTTTCATTATTATATAAATTATATGTAATTAGTAGAGTTTAAATTAAATTTTTTTTTTTAAGCCAACACATACACATCATCATATAGTCCTGCTTTTTAATTTTTATTAATTCTTTTTCTAAAAAAGCGAATTTGTTTTGACTCGTTTTCATACGTTTTAATTTGTCTTGTTAATACTGCGTTAATTTGCCGCAAATATATAATTAATTCTATATAATTAGTAGGGTTTAAAAAATATTTTTTTATTTTTTTGCTAAAGAAGCGATAGTAATGCCTTCCATTGCTGCCAAAGTTTTTTCTCGAACAGTGATTAATCCCAGTCTTAATAGGCATTCTGACTCGGTTTTACAATCGTGGCAAGGTTCGTAAAAATTCAAAGACGCACAAGGAAGTAAAGCAATGGCGCCGTCAAATAAGCGATGAATATCGGCCAAAGAGATCGTGTTTTTGGATTTGATGAGATAGTAACCACCTAATTTGCCTTGCTTACTACTTACAAAATGACCTCTTTTAAGCTCCAATAATATTTGTTCCAAAAACTTTTTGGGGATGTTGGCGCCTTCGGCAATTTCTGAAGTCCTAGCAATATAGCCTTCCTCTTGTTGTGCTAAAAATAACAAGGCTTTGAGAGCATATTTGGTTTTTTGTGAAAGCATTTACTTTAATTTTTGGATTTTGCGACTGAACACTAATTCCGATGGCTATCGGAACTGCACACTGATTACTTGATTCTACCAGCTTCCTCCTGAACCACCTCCTGAGAAACCGCCTCCGCCGAATCCGCCACCGAAGCCTCCTCCGCCGCCAAATCCACCTCCAGAAGAACCGCCAAATCCACCACCGCCACTGTTTCTTCCTAAACTACTCAAGATAATAACATCCAGTAAACTTGGTCCACCACCGCCTGAATTTCCAGAGTTGCCGCCGTTGTTTTTATTTTTTGAAGCAAGAACGACAATAATAACCAAAATAATTATGAACGGAATAATGGGAAAATCTTTGCCTTTGCTTTTTGTTTTGCGTTCGCCTTTGTATTTTCCTTTGAAAACATCAAAAAGCGCATCAACGCCTTTGTCTAAACCCCTGTAGTAACTTCCTGCTTTGAATTCAGGAATGATTATGTTTCTAGTAATTTCTCCGCCAATTCCCGCTGTTAATCGGTCTTCCAATCCATATCCAGCTGAAATCCAAATTTTCCGTTCCGCTTTTGCCAATAAAATAATGACACCATTGTCATTTTTTTCAGTACCGCCAATTCCCCAAGTGTGTCCCCATTTAGGGGTTAAAATTCCGATGTCTTCTCCTTTCAGACTTTCGATTGTAATTACTACAATTTGCGTTGTGGTCGAATCGGAATAACGAATGAGTTTTTCTTCTAATTGTGTTTTTTCTTGAGTGCTTAAAACATTGGCATAATCATAAACAGAAGTCTGAAAACTAGGTTTTTCAGGAATTGTAAATTGGGCAAAACTACAATGTAAAGTAAAAAACGCTAGGAGTAAAAAGGTAAATTGAAAAATCCTTTTGGAATTTGGTGTTTTGATATTGGAAATTTTCATCATTTATCCTTTAGATATTTCGTTTGATAATTCATTCGTATCGCCATCGAGATAGGGGAAGTATTTTTGCAATTGTTCGCCAGCTCTTGTTATCCCTTCGATTAGACCTTGTTTGAAATTCCCGGTTTTGAATTGGGAGGCCATGACATCTTTAGTGCAATCCCAAAAATCAGCAGGAACAACATCGTTAATTCCTTTGTCACCACAAATTACAAATTGATGGTCTTTTACAGCAACATAAATCAAAACCCCGTTTTTGAGTTCGGTTGCATCCATTCCCAATTCGTGAAAAACTTCCAAAGCCCTATCATAAGGAACTTTGGAAGTTGTTTTTTCTATGTGAACTCTAATCTCGCCAGAAGTTTCCTTTTCAGCCATACGAATAGCTTCAACAATCGCTTGTTCTTCTTCAGTGGTTAAAAAATCTTCAACTTTTGACATTTATTTTTGATTTAGAATTTTACTTCAACAGGTTTATCAGCACCTTCAACCGCTTTGAAATATGGTTTTTCTTTGTATTTTCCTAAAAAGATACTTTGCGGCATTGCCAATACATAACCATTGTAATCTTGCACCGATTCATTAAAACGGGTTCTAGCGGTAAGAATTTGGTTTTCTGTGCTAGCCAATTCGTCTTGCAATTTCAAGAAGTTTTCATTGGCTTTCAAAGTAGGATATTGCTCTACACTAACCAATAATCTTGATAAAGAAGACGAAACTCCCGATTGTGCAGAGTTGAATGCTGCCAATTGCTCTGGTGTAACATTCGCGGGGTCAATAGTTACCGAAGTTGCTTTTGCTCTAGCTTCGATTACAGCAGTCAAAGTACTTTTTTCGAAATCTGCTGCACCTTTCACAGTGTTTACTAAATTTCCGATTAGGTCATTTCTTCTTTGGTAAGCCGTGTTTACATTTCCCCATTCTTTATTTACAGCTTGGTCTTTTTGCAAGCCAGTGTTCATTATTCCCATTACCCAAAAGGCAATTACTAAGATTAATCCAATTCCAATAATCCAAGGTAAAAATTTTTTAAAATCCATTTTTGTTTAATTTAAAGTTTAGTATTTAAGTTTCTATTTTTAATTTTCATTGTTATTGCAATTGAAATTGCAATTTTAAATCACATTTTTAATATTCGTAAGCTGAACTTTTATGCTTTCCAGCTTGCTGATAATATCAAATTTGTCCAAAGTTTTCTTTTGCCCTTCTTTTAGGTGCGTTCTTGCTCCTTCGAGCGTAAAACCTCTTTCTTTGACCAAATGGTAAATAAGCTGCAGATTTTTTACATCTTCGGGCGTAAACATTCGATTCCCTTTAGCGTTTTTCTTAGGTTTGATAATGTCAAATTCACTATCCCAAAAACGAATTAGCGAAGCATTCACATCAAAGGCTTTGGCTATTTCGCCAATGCTGTAATATCTTTTGTCCGGCGATAATTCTATATGCATATTTCTAATTTATTTTATATCAACATTGTCAACTGAACACTATTTTCTTTTTATGAGCACTAATAACTAATCATTTTTTTTATCTGATCACTGTCAACTGACTGTTTTTTTCTTCTGAACACTATTAACTGAACACTGCCCACTTTTTTTTAAGTTAGTCAAACGATTGGTTTTCCTGATTCGCCAGTTGGGCAATTGCTACATATTCCACCGCTGAAATATTGCCATAATAAAAATTCAACGGATTCACGACTTTACCATTTTTATGGACTTCATAATGCAAATGAGGCCCTTCGGACCGTCCCGTACTACCTACATATCCAATAACATCGCCTCTTTGAACTCTTTGACCCGCTCTGCATTTGTATTTGCTAAGATGCGCATATAATGTTTCATATCCAAATCCGTGCCGAATTACGATATGATTTCCAAATCCCGAAGCCGTATTGTCTGCTCTTTCCACAACGCCGTCGCCTGTGGCGTAAATAGGAGTACCCGTTTTGGCAGTAAAATCCATTCCTTCGTGCATTTTCCTGGCCTTGGTAAAAGGGTCTGTTCGATACCCAAACCCCGAAACCATACTTTTCAAATTCTCATTTCTAACCGGCTGAATAGCAGGAATTGCAGCCAATAATTTATCTTTTGATTGAGCCATTTTTACTATTTCATCCAGCGATTTCGACTGAATAGCTAAGGCTTTTTGAAGAACTTCAACTCTTTTGGTGGTGTAAATAACCAGCTGCGAGTTGTCAAATCCTTCTAGTTCCTTATAGCGATGACCTCCTTTAAAGCCTGACTTTCGTTCCTCTTCTGGAATTGGAGCAGTATTAAAATACACTCGATATAAATTGTTGTCCCTATCTTCAATATTGTCAATTACATCCTCAACCTGATCCATTTTTTTATTCAAAATGGCATAACGTAATTTCAAATTCTCGATTTCTCTTTTTTGCAATCTGTTTTTTGGTGTTTCAAAATAAGGAGTGTTCAACAAAAACACCACACTCAGAAAACCAAACAAGGCCGAAGCCACTAAAAACAACAAAACAACCCCAATTTTCTTTCTTGTTTTGGTAATAATCTTTCTATAGGCTAGATTTTCGGAATCGTAATAATATTTTACTTTCGCCATATTTTAAAATACCCTATTTTTGCACATCGAAAAAAGGTTAGTCGAACAAATTTAATAAATGTTTCAGGTTTTTTTCGTCTTTTAATATAATTTTATCAAAAGATCAAAATCGGCAAACCGTAAAAGAATTAATTCTGACTTTTTTTCTGTGCCTTTTCCAGCTATTCGTTGCAAGTTCTCGTCTTGTAATCTTTTTTTCTAATGAGCCAGCAGGAGCTTCCTTTGGTCGCTCTACCACCTCAAGAGAAAATAGATTTCAAGCCTTCGAAGCTTTCCACTGCAAACACAAAGTGTTGAGTGAACTCCGATGACAATAAGAGCGTGTGAGATAATCTGGGGCATAAAATAACTATATAATGTAAAAAACTTTGTGCCTTAGAGCCTTAGTGGCAAAAAAACAATAAAAATGAAATCACAAGACGTACGCAAACAATTTTTAGACTTTTTCGAAAGCAAAGGGCATCTAATTGTTCCTTCAGCTCCAATAGTGCTTAAAAATGATCCAACCCTGATGTTTAACAACTCAGGAATGGCACAGTTCAAAGAATATTTTTTAGGCAACGGAACTCCAAATAGCAAAAGAATAGCCGATACGCAAAAATGTCTTCGTGTTTCAGGTAAGCATAATGATTTAGAAGAAGTAGGTATTGATACCTACCATCATACGATGTTCGAAATGTTGGGAAACTGGTCATTTGGCGATTATTTCAAAAAGGAAGCCATCAACTGGGCTTGGGAATTATTGACCGAAGTGTATAAAATTCCAAAGGACATTCTTTATGTTTCTGTATTTGAAGGAAACCCAGCAGAAAATGTACCATTCGACCAAGAAGCCTATGATATTTGGAAAACCTTAATCGATGAAGATCGAATTATTTTAGGAAACAAAAAAGATAACTTCTGGGAAATGGGAGATCAAGGACCTTGTGGACCGTGTTCAGAAATCCACGTGGACATTCGTTCTACCGAAGAAAAAGGGTTGGTTTCAGGAAAATCATTGGTAAACAACGATCATCCGCACGTTGTCGAAATTTGGAACAATGTATTTATGGAGTTCAACCGTAAAGCCGATGGTTCTCTAGAAAAATTACCCGCCCAACACGTAGACACAGGAATGGGATTCGAGAGACTTTGTATGGTTTTGCAGGGAGTACAGTCTAATTATGATACCGATGTTTTTACTCCGCTAATTAAAGAAATAGAGTTGATTACAGGAGTGAAATACACCATCAAAGCGGCAAACGAAGCCGAAGATAAAGTAAATATCGCCATCCGTGTCATTGCGGATCACGTTCGTGCCGTAGCCTTTTCTATAGCCGATGGACAATTACCATCAAATGCTGGTGCAGGCTATGTGATTCGTCGAATTTTGCGTCGTGCGATTCGTTATGGGTTTACGTTTTTAGGAACCAAAGAACCTTTTATTTACAAATTGGTCGACACTTTGAGCAATCAAATGGGGGATTCTTTTCCAGAAATAAAATCACAAAAAACGCTTTGTACCAACGTGATTCGCGAAGAAGAAAATTCTTTTTTAAGAACTTTGGATCAAGGCTTGGTTTTATTAGAAAATATAATTTTCAATTCGAAAGAAACTGTTATTTCAGGTAAAAAAGCATTTGAATTGTTCGATACCTATGGTTTTCCGATCGACTTGACGGCTTTGATTCTTTCGGAAAAAGGATTGAGTTTAGACGAAACTGCTTTCGAGGCAGAATTGCAAAAACAAAAAGAACGTTCTCGTGCTGCTTCCAAAGTGAAAGCGGGAGATTGGCAGATTTTGGCTGATGATGATGAGCAAGAATTTATTGGATACGATTACACAGAAGCTAAGGTTAAAATTACCCGCTACAGAAAAGTGGATAGTGTAAAAGATGGGGAGATTTACCAATTGGTTTTCAATATGACTCCTTTTTACCCTGAAGGTGGAGGACAAGTAGGCGATGCTGGAGTACTTGAAACTGCTAATGGCGATGTAATATATATTATTGATACCAAAAAGGAAAACAATCAAATCATTCATTTTACCAAAGAATTGCCTGGAAATCTTTCTGAAATTTTCAAAGTAATTGTTGGTCCAGATATTAGACGAAAATCGGCTGCAAATCACTCGGCAACACACTTGATGCACCAAGCTTTGAGAAGTATTCTTGGAACGCACGTGGAGCAAAAAGGGTCTTTGGTAAATTCAAAAGGTTTGCGTTTTGACTTTTCACATTTCTCGAAAATGACAGACGATGAGTTGAGTCAAGTAGAAGATTTTGTAAATGCCAGAATTCAAGAGCAATTGCCATTAATCGAAAGAAGAAGTATTCCAATTCAACAAGCTTTAGACGAAGGGGCAATGGCTTTGTTTGGAGAAAAATATGGTGATACCGTTCGTGCTATCAAATTTGGTGAAAGTATGGAGTTGTGTGGTGGAATTCACGTTAAGAATACTGCCGAGATTTGGCATTTCAAAATTGTTTCCGAAGGAGCAGTGGCAGCGGGAATTCGTCGTATCGAAGCGATTACTAGCGATGCAGTAAAAGCGTATTTTGAGAACCAAGAAAGCACTTTGATAGAGGTAAAGAATGCATTGAAAAATCCTCAAGATGTGATTAAAGCCGTTCAATCGTTACAAGATGACAATGCGAAATTGAAAAAACAATTGGAAGGTTTATTGAAAGAGAAAGCTAAGAATATGAAAGGTGAATTGGCTCAAGAATTACAGGAAATTAATGGAATCCAATTCTTGGCAAAACAAGTCGATTTGAGTCCAGAGGGCGCAAAGGATTTGGCTTATGAACTAGGAACTTTAGGAAAAAATATTTTCTTGGTTTTGGCCACAGCCGAAGAAGGAAAACCAATGTTGAGCTGTTATATTTCTAAAGAATTAGTTGCCGAAAAAAATCTAAATGCGGGACAAGTCGTTCGTGAATTGGGTAAATTTATCCAAGGAGGCGGAGGCGGTCAGCCGTTTTTCGCAACTGCTGGGGGTAAACATGTAGCGGGAATTCAAGAAGCTTTGGAGAAAGCGATTGATTTTGTGAAATAAAATAAATTAAGTTTTTTAACAGAAACCCTTTCAGTGCATTTGTACTAAAAGGGTTTTGTTTTTAATATAAAACATAGTCAACGGCATAACCGTGGGATGCAGATTAAAAATAGTAGTTCACCCGAAATATTGGGTTTGTACCGATAAATATTGTGCTTTTTATCTTTTTGGGTTTGATTTGCAGTGAATTATAAGGTTTGCTTTTTATCTTATGTCAAACATGATTTAATTTTTTATGAAAAAAACAAAAGAAATAGTTGGGATTCTAGTTGTGGTTTTAATCACTCTTTGTTCTTGCACAAATGAATCAGTAGAAATTATACAGCCACAGTTATTGAAAAAAATTGTTGAAGTATCTGTTGATGGAACTTCTACTATCACGACTTTAAATTATTCTGGAAATAAACTACAAAATATCGATAAAGCGGACGCTTTTTTAGAATTTTACTATACCGGGAGTTTAATTACTAAGATTGTCGAAACCAATAAAGCAACTTCAGGAAAAAACACGTTGGAGTATAATTATGTTGATGGACAATTAAACAAAATCACTTCATCTGATAATTATACAATAAATTACAAACAGAATAAAGATGGTTCTGTCTCCTATGAAAAATGGACTAAAGATTCAAATAATGTTGCTGTTAAGGTTTATGTCGGAACTTTGTTTTTTCAGAATGGAAATTTAATCAAAGACGAAAAAATAATCGAAGATACCAAGAAAGGAATTTTAACTACAAAGACTGTAAATGTTGTAAGAGATAACAGAAAAAATGCATTGCACAATATTTTGGGTTTCAATAAACTTTTGGATTTTGCTAAAAACGTCTCAGCTAACAATTGCATTATCCATACAGAAAGTTGTACTGAAAAACAGTTGGATGTGGATCAGATTATTTCTTCAATAAAAAGATATGATAGTAAAATTCAGTACAATTCAAATGGTTATCCAATAGAAATTGTTTCTGAAAACATAATCTTTGGAGGTGCTGATTCTAAGCATTTGAAATCTCAATTATTCTACAATTAATTTTTATCTTTGAAAAAAGATTATAGGTATAGGCGTTTAGGCCGCCCAAAAACGAAAATAGTATTACCTTTGTCAAATGAGTACAAGGGAGAAATTTATAGGTGTGAATTCAATAACATTTAACAAGCGATTTAAGGAAGATGCAG
>NZ_JBIKRX010000117.1:0-6774 GCF_044348915.1 Flavobacterium sp.
CACAAATTCTAACTTCTAACCTTCTGTTCCCATTTCCAAGCGCTTTCCATAGCCTGTTCTAATGTGGATTCAGCTTTCCAGCCCAGAACATCATTCGCTTTATCCGTATTGGCATAAGCCGAAGTTATATCTCCTTCTCGCCGAGCCACGATTTTATAAGGAAGTTTTTGTCCACTAACTTTTTCGAAAGCCTGAATCACTTCTAGAACTGTACTTCCTGTTCCTGTTCCCAAATTAAAAACCTCAACTTTGTCCAAATTCTTTTTATCCAACAAACGTTTCATCGCTATAACGTGCGCTTTCGCCAAATCGACTACGTGAATGTAATCGCGCACTGCTGTTCCGTCTAATGTTGGATAATCATTGCCATAAACCGATAATTCTTTTCGTAACCCGAAACCAGTTTGGGTAATAAACGGTACTAAATTTTGTGGAACTCCAATTGGCAATTCGCCTATTTCAGCAGATGGATGTGCTCCAATTGGGTTGAAATAACGCAACAAAATCGCATTGATATTGGTTACTTTCGCTGTGTCTGTTATGATCTCTTCTCCTATCTGTTTGGTGTTTCCGTATGGAGACATTGCAAGTTGAATAGAAGCATTTTCTGTAATGGGCATTTTTTCGGCTTGACCGTAAACTGTACAAGACGAACTAAAAATGAAATTGGCTTCTGGTAATTTTTGCAATTCTTGAAGCAAATAAACCAAACTGTTGATGTTATTTTCATAATACAACAACGGATTTTCAACACTTTCGCCCACTGCTTTGGATGCCGCAAAATGAATTACTCCCGAAATATCTCGATGTTTTTTGAAAAATTCCTGAACTTTCCCTTTTTCGCGCAAATCCAACTTTTCAAAAAGTGGTTTTTTGTTCGTGATAGCAACAATTCCTTTTAAAACTTCTTCCGAAGAATTCGATAGATCATCTATAATCACTACTTCAAAACCTTGATTTTGCAGTTCAACAACGGTATGTGAACCGATAAAACCTAAGCCTCCAGTTACTAAAATTTTCATATATATTTTTTAAGGTGTTGGTAATTTATAAGCTTGTCTCGCTATCATCAACCATTGTTTTTTTTGTTTTTGCCAAACTTGCATTACTCCAATTTTGGTTTCCTTGTCAACTCCACCATCTTTGGCACGAGATAAGAAAATATGTCTCACAATTGCAGTTTCTCCTACAATGGAAATAGTCTGGCTCTGAAATTCTAATAAAACTACATTCGATTTCTTTTTCACAACATTGTCGATAAATGCCGATTGATTCTCGATATTGCCGCCGGAATGCCCGTAACTTAAAGCACTTGCGGTTACAGCAGCTAGTTTTGATCCATCTGCAGTCATTAATCCTTGACGCAAAATTTCAACTTGTGAAGCTATCACAGCTTCATCTTTGCTTACTGTTTTATCTTGCGCCCAGCCTGAGAATTGAAATAAAAACATCGCAACAATTACCTTGAAATGTCTCATAATTATTTGTTTAAAAATTCCAAAACGCTGTCTGTTATAAATTTTATTTGTTCATCATCCAATTCGGTGTGCATTGGCAACGAAATTACCTCTTTTACCAACTGATTGGTAACTGGAAAATCTTCTTCCTTGTAACGAGAATCAAGATATGCTTTTTGAGAATGCAACGGAATTGGGTAATAAATCGCGCAAGGAATACCTTTTTCTAGCAAATGCTGCATCAAACCATTTCTGTCTGCATCAACAATTCGAAGGGTATATTGATGAAAAACGTGGCAATCACAAACATCGCAAATGATTGGCGCTATAATATTTTTATGATCGATAAGTGCCGCTGTGTATTTTCGAGCAGCATTTTGTCGTGCCGCATTGTATTGGTCTAACAATGGTAGTTTAGCATTCAAAACTGCCGCTTGAATACTGTCTAACCTTGAATTAACTCCAACCACATCGTGATGGTAACGCTCGTACATTCCGTGATTTACAATTCCACGAATGGTATGTGCCAAAGCATCGTCGTTGGTAAAAATCGCTCCACCATCGCCATAACATCCTAAATTTTTAGAAGGGAAAAATGAAGTTGCTCCTACGTGACCTATTGCTCCTGCTCTCTTTTTCGTTCCGTCAGAAAACTTACAGTAAGCACCTATTGCCTGTGCATTATCTTCAATTACAAACAAATTATGCTCTGTTGCAATTGTCATAATCGCTTCCATATTGGCCGCGCGACCAAATAAATGCACTGGCACAATAGCCTTAGTTTTTGGTGTAATCGCTTTTTTGATAGCCTCGATAGAAATGTTCATATTTACCATATCGACATCGACCAAAACTGGCGTCAATTGCAACAACGCGATCACTTCGACAGTTGCAGCAAAAGTAAAATCGGCAGTGATCACCTCATCGCCCGGTTGCAATCCCAATCCCATCATTGCAATTTGCAAAGCATCTGTCCCATTGGCACAGGGAATTACATGTTTAACTCCAAGATAATCTTCGAGATTTTTTTGAAATTGATGAACTTTAGGCCCATTAATGTAAGTGTTAGTATCTAAAACTTCTTGAATGGAGAGATTTACCTCGTCTTTTATTTTATCGTATTGACTTTTTAGGTCAACCATTTGTATTTTTTTCATTTACTCTTTTTTTAATGTTCAATTTAAACCTAGTTTGCTTTACTTTCGAAAGCCGAACAAAGTTAAAATTCACCACAAAAATAGGGATTTTACAAGAATGATTTTATAGATATTTAAAAGAAACCGTATTTTTACGGCAGAAAATTTTTAATATGCTTTTTATCTACAATATAATCGTTCAAATTGCGAGTTTTTTATTGAAAATCATCGCTTTTTTCAGCCCAAAAATGAAGCTTTTTGTCGATGGACGGACGCCTGTTTTTGATATTTTAGCTTCCAAAATTAAGCCTGAAGACAAAACTATTTGGTTTCACGCTGCTTCATTAGGCGAATACGAGCAAGGATTGCCCGTTATCGAAAAAATAAAAATAAAATACCCAGCTCATAAAATCTTGGTTACATTTTTCTCTCCTTCGGGTTATGAGGTTAGAAAAAACAATGCTGTTGCCGATGTTACGATTTACTTGCCTTTGGATACCAAAAAAAATGCAAAGCAATTTCTAAATCTAGCGCATCCAGATTTAGTTTTCTTCATCAAATACGAATATTGGCCCAATTATTTGAACGAACTTCGAAAGCTTAAAACGCCTACGTATTTGATCTCCGGAATTTTTAGAGAAAACCAACTGTTTTTTAATTGGTACGGTGGATTTTACAGAAAAGCATTGGAAACATTCACTTACTTTTTTGTTCAAAACGAAAGTTCAAAAAAACTATTATTGCAATTAGGAAAAACCAATGTAGCCGTTTCGGGAGACACGCGTTTTGACCGAGTGGCTACCATTTTAGAAAAAGACAATACTTTAGGCTTTATAGAAGCATTCAAAAACGACACATTAACCATTGTTGTTGGGAGTTCTTGGCCAAAAGACGAAAGTTTATTAGTCGATTTCATCAATCAAACAAATGAAAAAGTTAAGTTTATCATTGCACCTCACAATATCAAAAGCGAACAAATTCAGGAATTAAAGAATTCTATTTCTAAAAAAGTGGTTTTATTTTCAGATGTAGGGACAGGTCACGACCTGTCCCTACAAGATTTTGATGTTTTCATTATCGACACCATCGGAATTCTGACTAAGATTTACAGTTATGCAGATATTGCTTACGTTGGCGGCGGTTTTGGCAATCCCGGCGTTCATAATATCTTGGAACCTGCTACTTTTGGCGTTCCGATTGTTATTGGTTCTAATTTCAGCCATTTTGCAGAAGCTACCGCTTTAGTAAATATGGGAGGCTGTAGTTCTATTGCCAACAAAAACGAGCTCTCAGATGCTTTATCGAATTTACTTAGAAACGAAGACATACGTCACGAAAAAGGTCATATTTGCAGCACTTTTGTACAAATGAACAAAGGAGCAACTTCTATTATTCTAAAACACATTTCGGAAGACTAAATATAATATCCCCAATAAATTACAACCTAAATCCAATACTATGAAAATTTTAAAATTGCTCTTATTTTTCTTTGTCATTCAAATGCAAGCCCAACAAGGTGGGATGTGGATTCCTTCCCTTTTACAAGGAATGAACGAGAAAGAAATGAAAAGTTTAGGAATGAAAATGTCTGTAAAAGACATTTATGATGTCAATCAATCGAGTTTGAAGGATGCTGTTCCGCATTTTAATGGCGGTTGTACCTCTGAAGTGATTTCTCCAAAAGGACTAATTTTAACCAACCATCATTGTGGATTTGGTGCCATTCAAAAACATTCAACTCTAGAACATGATTATTTAACCAATGGCTTTTGGGCTTATAAAATGGAAGACGAATTACCCAACGAGAATTTGGTGGTAACTTTCATCGTAAAAATTGAAGATGTAACTTCAAAAGTTTTGGAAGGTACGGCAAATTTGACTTCTGAAGCCGAAAAACAAAAGAAAATACAAGACAATATCTCTGTTTTAAGTGCTTCTTTGCCAAAAGAAAGCTGGCAAGAAAATAAGATTCGAACGTTTTACGAGGGCAATCAATATATGCTTTTTGTGACCGAAACCTTTAAAGATGTTCGTTTGGTTGGAGCTCCACCATCCTCTATCGGAAAATTTGGTTCCGATACTGACAATTGGGTTTGGCCAAGACACAATGGTGATTTTTCGTTGTTTAGAATCTACGCTGACAAAAACAATCGACCGGCAACTTATTCAAAGGACAACATTCCCTATACTCCCAAACATTTTTTACCCATTTCTTTGGATGGCGTAAAAGACGATGATTTTACAATGGTTTTTGGTTATCCTGGGAAAACAAATGAATATTTACCTTCAGTAGCGATCGCCCAAATTGCAAACGAATTGAATCCAGCCAAAATCGAAATCAGAGACCAAGCATTGAAGGTAGCCGATGGATTTATGCGAAAAGACAATGCCATCAAAATTCAATATGCGTCAAAATATGCCAGCATTGCCAATTATTGGAAGAAATGGATTGGAGAAACCCAAGGTTTGAAAAAATCAGATGCCGTAGCTATTAAAAAAAATCAAGAAATCGCATTTCAAGAAAAAGTGGTAAAAGCTGGAAAACAAGCTGAATATGGCAATTTAATGACTGATTTTGACAAAAACTATGCTGAAATTGCTCCTTATGCCTTGGCAAGAGATTATTTTTCTGAAGTTGTTCTTAGAAATACCGAATTGTTGAGTGGCGGGTACACATTATACCAATTAGAACAAATTTATTATACTAAAGGAGAGCAAGCTTTTACCGATAGAAAAAACAATTTACTTAATGGATTAGCCGGGTATTATAAAGATTTTAACCCCAATGTTGACCAAAAAGTTTTCGAACAATTGATTCAATTGTATGCCACAAAAGTGCCTGCAGCATTTTTACCAAGTCAATTAGTAAATATCAATGCCTCTGATTTAGCTACAGCAATATACGGACAATCTAAATTAGTCGATTATAACAGCCTAAAAACATTGCTTACTGGCGATTCGAAAACGGTTTTGGCCAATTTAAATTCGGATAAAGGGTATATTCTAGTAAAAAACATCTCTGAAAAATATCTGAAAGACGTTGCCCCAAAATACGAAGAAATCAATTTGAAAATTTCGGCTTTGCAGCGAACCTATATGAAAGCGCAATTGGAATTAAACAACGATGGAAGACTCTTTCCTGATGCCAATAGTACACTCAGGGTGACCTACGGAAAAGTAAAAGGATATGCGCCAAAAGACGGAACTATATATACTTCGAAAACCTACTTGGATGGTATTATGGAAAAATACATTCCAGGCGATTACGAATTTGATGTCCCTGCAAAACTAATCGATTTATACAAAACAAAGAATTATGGCCCGTATGCTGAAAATGGTAAAATGCCAGTTTGTTTTATTGGCACGAATCATACGACTGGCGGCAACTCTGGAAGTCCGGCACTCGATGCAAAAGGGAATTTGATCGGGCTCAATTTTGATAGAGTTTGGGAAGGAACTATGAGTGATATTTATTACGATCCTAGCATCTGTAGAAATATTATGGTTGATGTACGCTACATATTGTTCATTATGGATAAATATGCGGGCGCAAATAATTTAATAAATGAATTGAAATTAGTTCATCCAAAAAAATAATACATTAAAAAGAATTCAATAAATTTTTTCTTTGGGGAGATATTTTGAGAAAAATTGTAATTTGTTTCCATAATTATTCATAAAAACATCCTAGTTGCAATTATATCAGAAGTTCAGCCGCAAAAAAAAAATGAAAAAAATAATGAAAAAATATTTTAACTATTAAAAAATTTATATCTTTGCCCCGAATTAATAATTAACCTTTTATAATTAAGTAAGATGAAAAAAGTACTTTTAAGTTTAGCTGTTGTTGCTGTTTTAACTGTTGTATCATGTAAAAAAGCTGAAGAAGCTCCTGCTGCTGAGGCTGTAGACACTACTGCTGTAGCTGTTGATACTGCTGCTGTTGTAGCTGATACTGCTGCTGTTGTAGCTGATACTGCTGCTGCTGCTGCACCTGCTGCTGAAGCTGCACCTGCTAAGTAATTCTAAATTACAGAAAAAAATAAGCTACGCATTGCGTGGCTTTTTTTTGCTTTTGTTTGAACTAAATTTCACACAAATCTAGATCCAACATTAGCCTATTTGTAGGAAAACAAAAAAGCCATTAACAAAAATTGTAATGGCTTTTTTCAATAAATAGT
>NZ_JBIKRX010000050.1:0-22321 GCF_044348915.1 Flavobacterium sp.
ATTCAACCAAATCAAAGAGCAAATTGTTCTTTGGCTCGAATTTTTACTGCTTATTTTTGCAGATGTATTTTTGGTAAAAAATCTAAAAACTCAAAAAGTGGGTTCTTAAGGAATGACTATTTAAAAAAAGAAGCTGTTTCAAAATCATTGAAACAGCTTCTATAAGGATTATGTGTTATAAACTAAAAGTTGAACTGCGCTTGCAATCTTAATAAATTGCCTATTTGTCTATTGTTTTTAAGAGCACTATCTTCGAAAGTTCTATCAGCAATTACCCATTCTGCTGTCAATTCAAATGCCTTAAATGGTTGCCATTCTATTCCCAACTCATAATCACGAACGATATAACTTCTTGCATCTTTTTCGTGTTTTTTTCCACCATCATAATATTGGAATTTTGCAAATGGATATACAAAATGATGTTTGGCTAAATTCACATCATACTTGTAGTTCAAAGTGACATAACCTCCCTGCAAATCTGTTGCTTGAACCGTATTGGTGAGCTTATCGTAACGTGGTCCTTTCCCAAAGTTGTACTCAGTTTGGATACCAAATGGCTTTGGATACAATACAAAAGTAGCTCCTACTCTTTGATCCAATGTGTTTTGTTTATTTGGCGTGGTCACACCTGTTGACAATTCGTTTGAGAATGCCCATTTTCCTGTATAAGCCTGAATACCTGGCTCAATAATTTGATTTCCAATAACAAAAGGATAGGTTATTCTACTCACCACGTGTAAATTTCTATTACCTTCAGTTTTATTCGCTGTTTGACCATTGTAAGCCCCAAAAGCAAACACTCCATAATCTCCCGAACCTTTATAGCCATCTTTTATCAGCATTGCAAAACGCTCTCTGATTTCGGCTGGAGCCCAATAAAAAAACACTCCTAAATCACGTTCATTGGCAACAGCACTATTCATTGCATCGTGACGATCCAATGTCAAACGGTTCTGACTGGACTGCATATTTTCAAAACCAAAAGGAACCTTACTTTGGCCAATTCGAACTCTATATTCCTTTTTCTTATCAAAGGAAACATCAACATACGCGTCTCTAAGTTGAGCAAAATGATTCACTCCTGAACTAGGAGAACTAGCAAAATCAGGCTGAATGTAAAAATACACATTTGGGAGTACTTGTCCAGAAAATATAATACGAGCTCGTCTTATAAAAAATCCATTATTCGATTTTGCATCTGGAGTGGTTGAAGTTGTCCCCCAAGATCTATCACATTGCTCACAAGCGACTTTATCATTTGTTGAGAACAATCCATTGTAACGAACCTGTACATAACCACGAATAGAAATTTTACTGTACCAAGCTTCTTTGTCGACTTTCTCTTTATCGGCTTTTTCTATTGTTACTAACTTATCTTTTTCCGCTTGTTTTTCCTTATTTACGGCGTTGATAGAATCCATAAGGCGTACTACTTCTTTTTTGATATCTTCTTTTTTGACATCTTGGGCTTTGGTTGCAAATGATACAAACAGCAAACTTGCAAATAAAAACTTTTTCATTATTGAGGTTTATTTTTTTTGCAAAGGTACGTTACAATGTTAAGCTAATGTTAACATAACATTAACTTGATAATAAATTAAACGTGTCTTGATTTTAAATTAACAT
Organism: Flavobacterium sp.; assembly: GCF_044348915.1. Classification (GTDB taxonomy): domain Bacteria; phylum Bacteroidota; class Bacteroidia; order Flavobacteriales; family Flavobacteriaceae; genus Flavobacterium. Next base: position 1,627 of record NZ_JBIKRX010000050.1, read on the forward strand.
CGCAGATAAAGATAGCGTGGAAGATTATTTTTTATTATTTTCATTTTCAATAACTTAACCGAAAAACCGATTTTGAACTACTATTAACTAAACCTTATCTGTAGTCTTACTAATTACATTAGCTTTATGTAGTGTAAATGAAAATTCAGAACCAATCCCGAACTCACTTTCCACATATATCTTTTCTTTGTGAGCCTCGATGATGTGTTTAACGATAGCAAGCCCTAATCCTGAACCACCCTCCGAACGAGCACCACTTTTATCTACTCGATAGAAGCGTTCGAAAATTCGGGGAAGATTTTGACTTTCAATTCCTTCGCCATTATCTGTAATTCGAATTAGAACTTTTCTTTTGGTAAGATTGATCACACTAACTTCGGTCGTACCGCCTTCTTTACCATATTTGATAGAGTTAACAATCAAATTATCGACCAACTGCTGCAATTTATCTTTGTCTCCTTTTACAAAAATGGGCTGAATATGATAATTTTCGAATGCCAGAGTGATTTTCTTTTTGTCGGCTTTCATTTCTAATAAGTCAAAAACATTCTGGATTAATTCCACAATATCAAATTCCGAAACTTCCAAATTCAAATCACCCGATTCTAATTTGGTGATCATATCTAAATCTTCTACAATATAGATTAGCCTTTCGACTCCTTTTTCAGCACGTTTTAGGTATTTCTTTCGAATGTTTTTGTCCTCCATCGCCCCATCAAGCAGGGTTGAAATATAACCTTGAACAGTAAACAAAGGTGTTTTAAGTTCGTGAGATACATTTCCTAAAAATTCTCTACGGTATTTTTCACGAACTTTGAGCATTTCGATTTCAAGCTTTTTGTCGGTGGCAAACTTCCTCACCTCACGAGTCAATGCTTCCATATCAGTTGTAATGGGCTGATTGATAAAAGTACTGGATTCTAACAACGAAATATCGTCGTATATTTTTTTTACCTTCCTATAAATAAACTTTTCTACTCTGTATTGTAGTAAAATAAAGGAGAAAATATAAATAACTACAAAAATAACAAACCCAAAAAGCCATAAGTTTTGCTTTGGGTTAAATAGTGCTTTGATGAAAAAAATAGCACAAAATGAAGTAAAAATACTTAGATAAAGCGCTGAAATTACAGCAAACTTATGGGTTTTTTGGAAGTTTATTTTCATTCTTTTTGAAGTCGAAGTTCTGCGCAAATTTAACACAAAAATTATACTTCAAATTTATAGCCTACACCTTTTATGGTTTTAAAGAAATCTTCTCCTATTTTTTCTCGAAGTTTACGGATGTGCACATCAATAGTTCTTCCACCTACTACCACTTCATTACCCCAAACTTTGTCCAGAATTTCATCGCGTTTGAACACTTTCCCGGGTTTAGAAGCTAATAAATAAAACAGTTCAAATTCTTTACGAGGCAAAGCAATCACAAGACCATCTTTTACTATTTGATATTCTTCTCGGTTGATTTCTATACCACCAACATTAATAGTTTCACTGCTTTTTTCTTGTTCTTTCAATCTTCTTAGCAATGCTTTTACTTTACTGACGAGAACTTTTGGCTTAATTGGTTTGGTAATATAATCATCCGCTCCTGCATCGAAGCCCGCAACTTGAGAATAATCTTCACTTCTCGCAGTCAAAAAAGTGATGATCACATTATTCAATTCAGGAATTTTTCTAATCATTTCGCAAGCTTCCATCCCGTCCATTATAGGCATCATTACATCCATAATGATTAAGTCTGGTTCTTCCTTTTTTGCTGTGGCGATAGCTTCTTTACCATTCGAAGCCGTGAAAATCTGATAGCCTTCTTGAGCGAGATTATAACCGACAATTTCTAGAATATCTGGCTCATCATCGACCAATAATATTTTTGTGTTTCGTTTTTTCATAGTAAAACAATACCTGTTTGTACGTGTAAAGATAAAACAAAACTATGGTAAGTGATAAACTGATTTTATAAGTTAACAATTTGGTAATATAGCACAAACAATTTAGTAATATTTCGAAAATTAGCAAGCCTTTAGCCGTGCTTAATTTTTCAAATTAATGATATAAAAACCCTAACTGTAAAGCCTTTTACTTTTGAATAAACAAGAATAACGTATTTTTATACATTCTTGGTATACAATTTGAAATGTTTTTTCATACCTTTACAATTCCAAATCGAAATGATGGCTAAAAATTACTTTTATATTACTCTTTTATTGGGTTTCTTCTTTACTCTGAGTCTTTCAGCTCAAGAAGCTAAGCAACAATCCAAACTTCAAGAAACTACGGTTATCGAAGGGTTGAACTTGTACCCTAACCCCGTGAGTAATGGCAAAGTATATATAACTTCAAAAAATGATTCGGACAAAAACATCATCATCTTCGATGTTCTCGGGAAAAAAGTGCTTCAAACTACGCTGACTTCAAAAGAGTTAAACATTTCCAACCTATCTCCTGGTGTTTATATTATCAAAATAGACGAGGAGCAGGCTACTGCTACTAGAAAACTTATTGTAAGATAAGGTATTCTTTATTATTGATTTTTTTACATTGATTTCTTGAAGGAGAAGGCGATGTTTTACCTGTGCAACACTTTTGAACAAAAAAAGCTAAATCCTACTATTGTATAAAACACTAAAAATTCAAATACGCATATTGGAAAATTAATAATTTACAAAAACTGACTAATAACTTTTCAGGCAATTCCATTTTTTTTTTAAACTTCATCCCCTTTGGATAGATTTTTTTAACGTTTTACTACATATTTTGTAGCTATTTGTTTATAATTATCGATTAAAAGCGAATAAATCCGATAAAAAGCATATATTTTTAACATTATTTTTTCGCGTAATGAAATTACTTACTATATTTGTTATTCAATTCTAAATCATAACTTATGAAAAAAATTTACACTTTATCATTCATCTTTTTAGCTTCTTTATCATTTGGACAAACACCTATCCCTCTTATCGGAGTAAATGTTCCTTACAGCGAGAATTTCGACGGAATGGGCGCTACCGAAACTGCTTTTCTTCCCGGATGGACCGCTATTAATACTATCAACGGATCAACATTAACAATGCAATTATCTGATGGAAATACAAATTCCGGAAATGTGTATAATATTGGCACTACAACTTCCAGCTCTGAAGATAGGGCTTTTGGAACTCTCGCAGATGCTACTGTAGTTGCTGCCTTTGGAGCTGTTTTTCAAAATAATACAACCGGCACTATTTCAAAAATTTCGATTCAAACTAGGATGGAACAATGGAGACAGTCTGGAAATGCTGCTGTAAATGAAACTATTGCTTTTTCATACAGCACAGATGCCACAAGTCTAAGTTCAGGAACTTGGACAGCAGTTACCGCATTGGACCTAAAAGAAAAACTTACAGCAGCCGCATCTAACGCAGCAGTTAACGGAAATTTAGCCTCTAATTACACTAATATTTCCCATATTATCACAGGATTGAATTGGGCTAACGGTACTAATTTGTGGATAAAATGGACCGACATGAATGATGCTGGTAGTAATGGAATGTATGCTATTGATAATTTTATCATTAGCGTTACTGAAGCTAATTTAGGGCTTATCCAAAACACTATAGCAGGGCTTAATGTTTATCCAAATCCAGTTACAGATGGCACTTTGTACATTACTTCAAATAGTACAAGCGAAAAAGCAATTGCTATGTTTGATGTTTTGGGAAAACAAGTATTAAATTCGAAAACCTCAAATAATGCAGTGAATGTTTCAGCCCTTAAAGGAGGTGTTCACTTTATAAAAATCTCAGAAGACGGAAAAACCGATACCAAAAAACTGGTTATAAAATAACTCAACTTTTTCAAAATACAGTTGTTTTCAATTTATATTCTTTAAAAACTCCAATCAAAAGTTGGAGTTTTTTTTGTTTGCATTCTGACGAAGGAAAACTCGAGCAACAGCGAACAGACCAAGTAATCTCGTGTACGTTGCTCACAATTGTTGAGATTCTTCCTTCGTCAGAATGAACAAAATCATCGACAAAATTCCTTACCTTAATGTCATTGACCGAGAGGAGCAACAAATGTCAGCAACAAATGTGATTTCTCTCCCGATGTTTCGGAATCGAAATGACAAAATCATACAAATAATTTTACCTTTGCAAAAAAGACTTCTTGAATTCAATTCCAGACATATTCACTATTTCTAACCAAAAGCAATTTGAAAAAGTAGCGCTCAAAGTGTTTCGATTTCAGTATGAAAACAACCTTGTCTACAAAGAATTTTGTGATTTTTTTAAAACAGATACTCAAAAGGTAAAATCATTGCAGCAAATACCTTTTTTGCCTATTCAATTTTTCAAATCTCACAAGGTGGTCTCCAATGATTCTGGAGCTTTGAACCCAATTCAGGAAATCTTTACAAGCAGCGGAACTACCGGAATTGTAACCAGCAAGCATTTTGTTACAGACGTTTCTTTATATGAAGAAAGCTATCGCAAAGGATTCTCGCAATTCTATGGCAACATTGAGGATTATGTTGTTTTGGCTTTACTTCCATCCTATTTAGAACGTGAGGGCTCATCCTTGATTTATATGGTCGAAGATTTAATTCAAATGACCCAAAATCCCGAAAGCGGATACTATCTTCACAACCACGAAGAACTTATCGAAAAGTTAATCCGTTTGGACAGCGAAGGACAAGAAGTGATTTTAATTGGTGTTACTTATGCGTTACTAGACTTAATTGAAAAACAAAAATTTCAGTTGACTAATACCATTATTATGGAAACTGGCGGAATGAAAGGAAGACGCAAGGAAATGATTCGAGAAGCATTGCACGAACAATTGTGCGAAGGCTTTGGAGTGACAGCCATCCATTCTGAATACGGAATGACCGAATTGCTTTCGCAAGCCTATTCGTTAGGAAATGGTGTGTTTGAATGTCCTTCTTGGATGCAAATTCTTGTTCGCGACACCGAAGATGCCTTGACTTATGTCTCCGATGGAAAAACAGGCGGAATCAATGTGATTGATCTGGCTAACATCAATTCTTGTTCTTTTATAGCGACCCAAGATTTGGGCAAAAAAAATCCCAACAATTCTTTCGAAGTATTGGGACGTTTTGATAATTCGGATATTAGAGGGTGCAATTTGATGGTTTTATAATATTTCGTCTAATACTTCGTTGATATCTAGCAAATAACACTTAATGAGAATTCCACACCTTTTAGTTTTTATAGCTTTTTCGATTTCCGCACAAAATAAGCCTTTAGAAATAAAAATCGATTACATCAACTCACAAGATTCATCTGAATTTTTAGATAGAGAATTTACTATCATTTATCACATAGAAAACCTAACGAATAGGGAAGTTTCATTTTTCTTAAACACTAAAAGTTTAATTCCAAGCACATTTAGCTCAATGCAATACAAGCCTACGTACCTTTTGTTTCAAGAAAATAATCCAACTGAAGTTTCGCAATTAATCACACCAAGAAGATCTCCTGCTCGATTTATTGGTAGTACCCAAAAAGCCCAGACAGAACTTCGAAACATAAATAATGATTCTATAAAATTAGAAATACAAAAATGGAAAGCTGATTCTTTATATTTTTGGAAAAAGAAAAACAAAGACTTGCTAAAGGCTATTTTTACTTTAAAACCAAAAGAAATAAAACAGTTTACATACAAACTATATTGGAATAAAATCCGCTACACTAAAAACGAAGATTTAGAGTATTACCTGGACGAAAAATCAATTTATTCGCTCCAAATAGGATTGACTTTACTGAAAAAAGAATATGGTGACAGACTTTATCCTACAGAACTTAAAGCCATTTTAGATAACCCTAATTTTATTGAAGGATATTTCTCGTCTAACAAAGTAGAAATAAACTTTAAGGAATAAAAAAAGACGCACAAAAGCGCGTCTCTAAACCCTATTTACATATTCTTTCATTCATAAATCTCTTTTCGGTGACCTAAATCAATCACATCAATTAGCAGGACTTCATCAAAAATTTCATAAATTACCCTATAATCCCCAACACGTATTCTGTACCCTTTTCGGCCTTTTAGCTTTCTATAGCCTTGAGGTCTCGGGTTGTTCGAAAGACTCCCAATTGCAAATAATATTGGCTCAGCAATGGCATCTGACAACTTATCGAGTTTCTTTTGTGCTTTTTTAGAAAAATCAATGCTATACATTCGCCTTTTTACTTTCTCTTGTTTTCATATAATCCTCAAATGAAATACGATACCCATCATCTTCTCTTTTGGCTTCGTCATAAAGACGCACATCTTCAAGATCTTCTAATTTTTCAATCAATTTATTGTATTTTTTAATGGATAATACAACCGCTGTTCTATTTCCATTTTCGTCAGTCAAAAATTGAGTTTCCATAGCTTTCATTTATTTCAAGTAAAGTTATAAAATTATTTAACCCGAATCACAAAATAATTTTTCTTACCGCTTTGCAAAAGCACAAATTGGTTGTTGATTAAATCTTTGGTCGAAAGCACGAATTCTTCAGTAACTTTTTCTCTGTTAACCGAAATAGAATTCGCAGTCAAAGCGCGTCTTGCTTCCCCATTCGATTTCAAGAACCCTGTTTTTTCATTTAAAACATCAACAATATTAACACCAGCTTCGATTTCAGATAGTGCAATTTCAGCTTGAGGTACACCATCAAAAACTTCTAAGAAAGTGGCTTCATCCAATTGTTTTAAATCATCAGCAGTAGCATTTCCAAAAAGAATTCCTGATGCTTTTATGGCGTTTTCTAAATCTTCTTTAGAATGCACCATCACCGTAATTTCTTCGGCTAGACGTTTTTGCAACAAACGCAAATGTGGTGCTTCTCTGTGTTTTTCGGTCAAATCTTCGATTTCCTCTTTGGATAAAAAGGTAAAAATCTTGATGTATTTTTCAGCATCAACATCGGAAGTATTCAACCAATATTGGTAAAATTTATAAGGTGAAGTTCTGGCCGAATCCAACCAAATGTTACCTCCTTCTGATTTTCCAAACTTGGTTCCATCGGCCTTTGTAATCAAAGGACAAGTCAACGCATAGGCTTTCCCACTCGCTATTCTTCGAACCAATTCAGTCCCCGTAGTGATATTGCCCCATTGGTCACTTCCACCCATCTGAAATGTACATTTTTTATCTCTATACAAATGCAAAAAGTCATATCCTTGAACCAATTGATAGGTAAACTCAGTGAAAGACATTCCTTCGGCAGCTTCTGAAGACAAACGTTTCTTTACAGAATCTTTGGCCATCATATAATTCACCGTAATATGTTTTCCAACATCACGAATAAAATCCAGAAAAGAAAAATCCTTCATCCAATCGTAATTATTAACCAACTCGGCTGCGTTTGGTGCATCGGAAGTGAAATCTAAAAACCGAGCCAATTGCCCTTTTATCGCTTCCTGATTGCGTCGCAAAGTCGCTTCGTCTAGTAAATTTCTCTCGTTCGATTTTCCAGAAGGATCTCCAATCATTCCTGTTGCTCCACCAACCAACGCCAATGGTTTATGCCCCGATAACTGAAAATGCTTTAATAACATAACACCCACCAAATGTCCTATATGCAAAGAATCGGCAGTTGGGTCAATCCCAACATAAGACACGCGCATTTCTTCCATCAAATGTTCTTCTGTCCCCGGCATAACATCGTGAAGCATCCCTCTCCAAGTTACTTCTTCAATAAAATTTTTCATCTTTCTAATCAATTTACTTTCGTCAATTCAGCCTTTAAGGCTTTGCGTGAGCAAAGATAACAATTCGAAAAGCAATGGCAACAACAATTGTAATGGCAATTTCAATTTCTAAAACAAAAATCGTATTTCGTAACTCCTAATTCGTAAATTCGCAAAATGGTTTTAGTTACAGGAGGAACAGGTTTGGTCGGCGCGCATTTACTACTTCATTTAATTGAAAATGACGCAACTGTTCGCGCCATATATAGAAAATCCGACACCATCCAAAAAACCAAATCCCTATTTTCGATTCACAAAAAAGAAAAATTATTCGAAAAAATAAATTGGGTTCAAGCCGATATTCTAGACATTCCTTCCTTAGAAATAGCCTTCGAAAATATTGAATATGTCTATCACTGTGCCGCCTTCATTTCGTTCGACCCAAAAGATGAAAATGTAATACGAAAAACAAACATCGAGGGAACCGCTAATATTGTCAATTTCTGTATAGCTAAAAACGTTCAAAAACTTTGTTACGTAAGTTCCATTGCGGCACTTGGGGATTTAAAAGAAAACGAAAAAATCATCACCGAAGAAACTGAGTGGAATCCCGAAAAGCCCCATAGCGATTATGCCATTTCAAAATACGGTGCGGAAATGGAAATTTGGAGGGGCCAACAAGAAGGACTAAACAGCATAATTGTAAATCCCGGAGTAATTCTAGGACCACGGATTTGGGACCAAGGTAGTGGAATTCTTTTCAAAAAAATTGAAAACGGTTTTTCATTTTTTTCCAAAGGGACAACCGGAATTATTGCTGTTACTGATGTGGTGAAAATTATGGTTCAATTGATGAAAAGTGAAGTCAAGAACGAGAGATTTACGCTCATTTCTGAAAACATAGCCTACCAAGATTTATTCAATTCTATAGCAGATGCCCTCAAAACAAAAAGACCTTCGATTTATATCAATCCTTTTATAACAAACGTTTTGTCTCGAATTGATTGGCTTTTTTCGAATGTTTTTCGAACCAAAAGAAAACTAGACCGTGCGACAGCTATTGCTTCGTATTCTAAAAGCGAGTATTCAAACAAGAAAATTAAAGATAAGTTGTTAATAGATTTTACTGACATCCATCTTTACATTAGAGAGATTTCAAGCCTATAAAACCTTATTTATTGGTTTTCTTTTGCAAATCTTTTGATGGAGAAGTTTTGATTTTATTTGCCTTTTTGAGTGAGTCAGATTCTTTTTTAGCTTTCAACTCTTTCTTTACTTTTTTTATTGAATCGGCTTCTTTTTTAAGTTTAAGCTTCTTCTTGCGAACTTCCACCAAACTATCTTTCTTGGCTTTTGCTTTTACGGCAGCTGTAATCTCGACTTTGTTCTTCTCGAGACGAGCTTTTACCTGATTGTACATTTTTTCGTACTCCTTGGAATCAGCCGCATAATAGATATTACTCTGAGCAAATTGAACGCTATCAATTTTATATTTTTTATATACGTATTGGTTTGGACTGATTTTCAATGAATCTATAAGTGTCGGATCTTGTACTTTCATTCCGTCTAAAAGCGACAAATCATAGATAATATCCACCATTATTTCTTTGTCAATGAGTCGTTTTGGCTCTTTCACCAACTCCTTTTGGCAGCCAGCGAGAATAACCAATATTATAAAAAATGGTAAGATTTGCTTCATTTCTATAAATTATCGATCGAATAACAATCGTTTTCCAGCACGAATATCTTTTACTTTGAAAGGAGAATAAACCAATTGTCCGTTTACAAAAGTATGCGTGATTCTAGATTTGAAAGTAAATCCTTCAAAAGGCGACCAACCACATTTTGCCAAAATATTCTCTTTCTTAACACTCCACGGCAATCCTGAATTTACAATAACCAAATCGGCATAATAACCTTCCCTGATAAAGCCGCGCTTTTCAATTTTGAAAAGTTTTGCCGGATTATGGCACATTTTTTCAACGATTTTTTCGATGCTGATTTTCCCTTGGTGATAGGCTTCAAACATAGCTACGACTGCATGTTGCACCAAAGGTCCACCAGAAGGTGCTTTCGAATAAGGTTGTTTTTTTTCTTCTAAAGTGTGCGGCGCATGATCGGTTGCAATCACATCAATTCTACCATCATTTAGAGCTTCCCACAAAGCACTTCGGTCATCCGCAGTTTTTACCGCCGGATTCCATTTGATGAAATTGCCTTTGGCTGCGTAATCATCATTAGTAAACCACAAATGATGAATACAAACTTCGGCTGTAATTTTTTTCTCTTCTAATGGAATTTTATTGGTAAACAATTCCATTTCTTTGGCCGTCGAAAGATGAAATACATGCAATCTAGCACCCGTCTTTTTAGCCAAAGCAATCGCTTTGGAAGAAGAAAGATAGCAAGCTTCTTCGCTTCGAATGAGGTGATGAGCAGTTACGGGAATATCTTCGCCAAACTCGGCTTTAAATTTTTCTAAGTTATTTTTAATAGTTGTTTCGTCCTCGCAATGCACAGCTATAAGCAAGGGAGTACTCGAAAAAATCTTTTCTAAAACTTGTTCATTATCCACCAGCATATTTCCAGTTGATGAGCCTAAAAATATTTTAATTCCGGCAACGTTCTTCGGATTTGTTTTTAGAACTTCCTCTAGATTATCATTGGTTGCACCCATCATAAACGAATAATTCGCATAGGATTTCTCGGCAGCAATTTGATATTTTTCCTCTAAAATTTCTTGGGTCACCGCATTCGGAACCGTGTTGGGCTGTTCAATAAATGAAGTAATTCCTCCTGCAACTGCCGCTTTCGATTCGGATTCTATATCGCCTTTGTGAGTCAATCCAGGCTCTCTAAAATGTACTTGATCGTCAATTGCACCAGGAATTAGGTAATTCCCTTCGGCATCAATAATCTTACAAGAGGAAGATTTTGCACTAATAGTCTCAGCAATTTCAACAATCAGATCGTTTTCTATTAAAACATCTCCTTCAAAAATAGTTCCTTCGTTTACTATTTTGGCGTTTTTGATTAAAACCCTATTCATGTTAAGTCTCTTTTTATAAGGTGTTAAATAATTTTTTAATTCGTAAAGCAATAACCCCGAAAACAGCTTCTTTAAAAATCGCCGAACTCATCTTAGATTGCCCCTTTGTTCTATCTGTAAAAATAATAGGTACTTCTGCAATATCAAAGTTTTTGCAAAAAGTCCTGTACTTCATTTCAATTTGAAAAGCATAGCCCACAAATTTTATTTTATCTAAATTGATTCCAACCAAAACTTCACTTTTATAACAAATGAATCCTGCCGTGGCATCATGAATTTTCATTCCAGTAATAAATCGCACATAAACCGATGCAAAATAAGACATCAAAACTCTACTTAAGGGCCAGTTTACGACATTTACTCCTGTAACATACCGAGATCCAATGGCTAAATCTGCGCCGCCAAAATGACATGCATCGTACAATCTCTCCAAGTCATTCGGATTGTGCGAAAAATCAGCATCCATTTCGAAAATATAGCTGTAATTGTGCTCCAATGCCCATCTAAAACCGTGCACATAAGCCGTTCCTAGTCCTAATTTGCCCACCCTTTTTTCTAAAAACAACCTTCCAGCAAACTCAGATTGAAGCAAAGTCACTTTGTCAGCAGTATGGTCTGGAGAATTGTCATCGATAACAAGGACATGAAATGGTTTGTGTTGAGAAAGCACAGCCCTAATAATACTTTCGATGTTTTCAATTTCGTTATAGGTAGGAATTATAACAATACAATCATTCATATTTCGAGAAATTTCATCGCAAAAGTAAACTTTTTATCCCATTTCATTCCTATGCGTAGTTAATATTTCTCAATTTTTGGCTTTACCACTACACTAATCTTTCAGTATATTGACATTTTTGTTTCCAATAACTTTCAGAATAATAATTTAAATAAAAAATGAAATAAAAAATTAGTAATTTTGCGGTGATATGATTGATACGATACTTCATTTTAGGGTTGTCGAGAACAAAGATTGGGCTACAGTCTTGTTTGTTATTTCGTTTGCAACCATTGCATTGACAAAGGCGGCCTTTGAAAATCGATTTGCCGAATTTGCCAAATTGATTTATTCGGACAAATACACCAATGTGTACAAAGACGGAAGCCATCTCAATAGTAGTTTTACAATAGCATTATTTTTTGTTCAACTTCTTTCTTTCGCGTTTTTTATTCAAATTGCCTTAGCTAATTATGGTTATGCTAGTAAAACTGATTGGATTTTATTTCTCCAAATTATTACTTTCCTGATTTATTTTGTTTTTTCTAAATTTTTAATCGAAAAAATCATCGCAACAGCCTTCAATATCGAAGAAGTTATTGAACAATTCAATCTTCAGAAAGTAATTTTCCGAACGTACATAGGGTTATTCTTATTACCAATAAACATAATTCTGTTTTATTACGATTCATTTTCTAGGGATTTTATGACAACACTAATTTCTATAGTGCTGATTTCTATTGTTTTTACCTATTTAGTGTCAATAAAAAATTATCAAAAAGTAATATTTAGTAAGTTGTTTTATTTTATTTTATATCTTTGCGCTCTCGAAATAGCACCGTATTATTTCATGTATTATTGGTTTACAAAAGGTATTGCTTAGAAAATGTCAAATATGAAAGTGAAAACAATTTTGGTGTCACAGCCTGAGCCTAAAGTGGAGAATTCCCCTTACTTTGAACTTCAAAATAAGCATAAAGTTAAAGTTGACTTCAGATCATTTATCCACGTGGAAGGAGTTAATGCAAAAGAAATTAGACTTCAAAAAATTGATCTTAATAATTTTACCGCTATTATCCTAACCAGCAAAAACTCTGTTGATCACTTCTTTAGAGTGGCCGATGAAATGCGCTACAAAGTTCCAGAGGGATTGAAATACTTTTGTCAATCGGAAGCTATTGCATTTTATTTGCAAAAATACGTAGTTTATCGCAAACGTAAAATTTACGTAGGCCCAAAAGATTTCGCCGATTTATCTCCACTCATCAAAAAATATAAGGACGAAAAGTTTTTGTTACCTGCTTCGGACCAACTTAATCCTGATGCTCCAGTAACTTTAAACAACCTTAAAGTAGATTGGACACAAGCCACTTTTTACAAAACCGTTGTAAGTGATTTATCTGACTTAGCCGATGTTTATTATGATGTTTTGGCTTTCTTTAGCCCGTCAGGAATAAAATCATTGTTTACTAATTTTCCTGATTTCGAACAAAACAATACTAGAATTGCAGTTTTCGGAAGCACAACACAAAAAGCAGCTTTAGAAAAAGGATTAAGAATTGACATTCTTGCTCCAACACCTGAAACCCCGTCGATGACAATGGCATTAGAAAAATACATAACTGAAGCTAATAAAGGAAAATAAAATTTAAGAAATTCCAAAATTAAAAATTCCAAATTCCAACCGCAGCGTTGGTTTTTGGAATTTTTGTTTTAACTCCATTTAAGGAAATGGTAATACCGATTAGCAATATATAAGAGTCCAATAAATTGTACTCAATATATTGTCTATCGGCATAAACCATTGTAAAATTTTTAAATGGATTAGACCATTTTAAAATTACAATTGGTATAATTTCAAAATTAAAGTCATAAAAAAACCAAATTCCAATAAGTTTATAGTTCATTGGAATTTGGGATTTTTAATTTTGAAATTTCTTTCTGTTTTGGGATTTTTCTACTCTCTTCTTCCTCCCATATAAATAGAAATGTAATACAAAAGCGTAGCAATCGAACCTAAAGCAGCAACAACATAAGTTCTTGCAGCCCATTTCAAGGCATCTTTTGCGCCGGCTTGTTCTTGCTGTGTCAGCATTCTTTTGTTTTCTAACCAAGCCAAGGCGCGATTACTTGCGTCATATTCTACCGGTAAAGTCACAATCGAAAACAAAGTTGTTGCAGCAAAAATGACGATTCCTATCAATAAAAGTGAAGGAAACGTATTTATCATCAAGATTCCCGCTAACAAAATCCATTGCATATAAGAAGACGCCACATTTACAATTGGCACCAATTGCGAACGCATTGTAAGCCATTGATAACCGACAGCGTGTTGCACAGCGTGACCACATTCGTGTGCTGCAACGGCTGCTGCTGCAGCGTTCCTTTGATTATAAACCGCTTCACTTAAATTCACCGTTTTATCTACCGGATTATAATGATCCGTCAATTGCCCGGGAGTTGAAATCACACGAACATCACGAATTCCATTATCAGCCAACATTTTCTCGGCAATTTCGGCACCACTCATTCCGTTTTGCAAATGTAATTTAGAATATTCTTCGAATTTGCTTTTTAATCTTGAACTTACTAACCAACTGGCGAGCATTATCATACCGGCCAAAATCATATATCCCATTCCCATAATTTATTTTTTTTTATTTAAAAGTATTCAATCAAATATAGAACCAAAAGTAGAAAATGTCAATTTGACATCCGTTAAAAATTCTTTAAAAAATCAATGGCAATGGAAATTTCAATAAAAACCCCCAAATTTCTATCCATTTTAACAGGCTCGTTTGCCACGCTGTAAAGCGTCGTAGCGACTCCTACGGAGTGACAAATAGCTAATGTTGTAGACTATTTCATATATATTATTTGCATAAAAAATCCAAATTCAAACAAACAGTTGCCGCTAGAATTTGGAATTTTAAAATTTTATCCCACTAAATTAATCACTTTCCCAGGAACAATGATTATTTTGTTAGGTGTTTTTCCATCTAGTTGTTTTAGTGTTCTTTCGTCTTTCATAATGATTTCCTCGATTTGTTCTTTGGATAAATCCAAAGACAATTCGATAGTGAAACGCATTTTTCCGTTGAAAGAAACCGGATATTCTTTGCTACTTTCGACCAAATGTTTTTCGTCTAATGCTGGAAAAGCAACTGTAGAAATCGAGATCGATTTTCCTAGTTGACTCCACAATTCCTCTGCAATATGCGGCGCATAAGGTGAAATCAAAATTGCCAAAGGTTCCAAAATAGCTCGAGAATGACAATTTTGAGTCTGCAATTCATTCACGCAAATCATAAACTGCGAAACCGAAGTGTTGAAAGAGAACCCTTCAATATCTTCTGCCACTTTTTTGATGGTTTTATGTAATGATTTTAAGTTGTCTTTGGTTGGTTCGTCATTAGTTACAATTAAACCATTTTCGTCAAAATACAAACGCCATAATTTTTTAAGGAATCCAAAAACCCCAGAAATTCCGGCAGTATTCCAAGGTTTTGCTTGCTCTAATGGTCCTAAAAACATTTCGTACAATCGCAAAGTATCGGCACCGTACTCGTTGCAAATATCATCTGGAGTAACCACATTGTATTTGGATTTCGACATTTTTTCGATTTCTCTTTCAACATAAAACTTATCGCCTTTTTCCAATATTGGTTTCGCATGTAAATATTCCGGTTGCCATTTCCGAAACTTACTAAAATCTAACTCATCAGATGAATTTACAAAACTAACATCAACATGTATTTTACTAAAAGTTGGAGTTGAAGTGCCAGTAAGATTCAATATCTTTTGCGCTGCTTCGCCAGACTCACCTTGACTCAAAAAATCTTCAACAATACCTTTTGAAACATAAACATCTGGTTTTTGATTAACCCTATAAACAAACGCACTCATTCCCAAAATCATTCCCTGATTAATCAGCTTTTTGAAGGGTTCTTCGGTGGGAGCAAAACCTTTATCTTTCAGGAATTTGTTCCAAAAACGGGAATACAATAAATGTCCGGTAGCGTGTTCGCTTCCGCCAATGTATAAATCCACGCTTTCCCAATAGTTTAAGGCTTCTTTGCTCGCAAATTCTCCGTCATTGTGCGCATCCATATAACGCATCCAATACCAGGAACTTCCTGCCCATCCTGGCATTGTGTTCAATTCTAAAGGAAATATTGTCACATTATCTATTAACTGAACACTAACCACTGAACACTGAACACTATCCCAAGCCCAAACATTCGCGTTTCCTAATGGAGGCAATCCGTCTTCGGTTGGGAGGTATTTCTCAACTTCAGGCAACACGATTGGCAAATGTTTCGCATCAATCATTTGAGGCAAGCCATTCACATAATAAACCGGAAATGGTTCTCCCCAATATCTTTGGCGAGAGAAAACCGCATCACGCAAACGGTAATTGATTTTCCCTTTTCCCTGATTTATTTTTTCAAGTTCTGCAATAACTTTTTTCGTCGCTTCTTTGTATCCTAATCCATTCAAGAAATCAGAATCTACCAATTGGAAACCTTCTTTAGCGCCATAAGCCGCTTCGGATATGTCTTTATCGAAAATATTTTTAATTGGCTGCATTCCGTTTTGCTCTTTGAAGAAATTAGCAAAAGCATAATCTCTTTCGTCGCCGCAAGGAACCGCCATAACAGCGCCCGTTCCGTAACCTGCGAGAACATAATCGCCAATCCAAACTGGAACTGGTTCTTTGGTAAACGGATGCTCGGCATAGGCTCCAGTGAAAACGCCCGAAATGGTTTTTACATCCGCCATACGCTCTCTTTCGGAACGTTTTGCTGTTTTTTCGATATAGGCTTCCACTTCTGCTTTTTGTTCAGCAGTCGTGATTTGAGCTACCAATTCGTGTTCAGGTGCCAAAGTCATAAACGTAACTCCAAAAATCGTGTCAGGTCTTGTAGTAAAAACTGAAATACTGCTTTCTGCATTCTGCAATCTGAAATCGACCATCGCACCAACTGATTTTCCTATCCAGTTTCTTTGACTTTCTTTGATGCTTTCGCTCCAATCTATTGTATCTAAACCTTGTAACAAACGTTCGGCATAAGCAGAAATTCGCATACTCCATTGGGTCATTTTCTTGCGAATAACCGGAAAACCACCACGTTCTGAAACGCCATTTACGATTTCGTCATTGGCTAAAACTGTTCCCAACCCAGGGCACCAGTTTACTTCGGTTTCGGCTAAGTAGGTTAATCTATATTGTAAAAGTATTTTTTGTTGCTCCTCAGCTGAAAAGGCATTCCATTCGCTTGACGAAAAGCTAACAATATTATCGTCGCAAACTGCATTTACATTCGCATTTCCTTCTATTGAAAAAACAGAAATCAGGGTCGAAATATCTTCAGCTCTGTCAGTATTTTTATTGTACCAGGAATTGAATAATTGAATAAAAATCCACTGAGTATGTTTATAATAATCCGGATTCGAAGTTCGTACTTCGCGACTCCAATCGAATGAAAACCCAATTTTGTCCAATTGTTTACGGTATCCCGCAATTTTATTTCCTTCTTTATCAACTCCTCCGTCAATATTCACCGAAGTGGTGTCCTCTGGACGTTGACCCGTTTGTATAGCGTATTGTTCTGCTGGCAAACCAAAACTATCGTAACCCATTGGATGCAAAACATTGAAACCACGATGTCTTTTGTATCTCGAATAAACGTCAGACGCGATATAACCCAACGGATGCCCCACGTGTAATCCCGCTCCAGATGGATAAGGAAACATATCCAAAACATAATATTTTGGCTTTTCGGAAGTATTTGAGGCTGCAAAAGTTTGATTTTCTGCCCAATGTTTTTGCCATTTGGCTTCGATTTCGTTCGGATTGTATTTCATTTCAATGTTAGAAGTTAGAAGTTAGAAGTTAGAAGTTTTTGACATTAAGTTGAAACAACAACCAGCAAAAACGGCTTGCTATTAACTAATTTTTTATGGGGCAAATTTACATTTATTGTACGAAAGTTGAAAGTTTGAGCGTTATTAACTTCAAATAAAGAAATTCTTTGTTATTTTTACCCCATAATTACGATAAACTATGGCTTCTTCATTTGATAAATTTCAAAAACGCAGGTTACTTTCCTCCTATTTCTCAGTGGTATTAAGTGTTTTCTTAGTTTTATTCCTTTTAGGCACACTAGGATTTTTTATAATTAATTCTCGAAAATTGGCCAATAATTTTAGGGAAGAAATTGCAATGACCGTTTTTTTTAAGAACGATGCCAATGACACCATCCTAAAAGCATTTGCCAAAGATTTGAAAATAGCTCCATTTACAAAATCTTTTGTTTATGTTTCGAAAGAAGCGGCAGCAAAGCAACATACTGATATTATTGGAGAAGATTTTATGACCTTTTTAGGTACAAATCCGCTGCAAAACTCCTATGATATTTTCTTGAAAGCTGATTATGTAGAAAAAGATAGTATCTCAAAAATTGAACGTCAACTACATAAAAACCCTATGGTTGCTGACATTGTTTATGACAAACAATTGGTTAATTTGGTCAATGACAACATCAAAAAAGTAAGTCTTTGGATTCTAATCATAAGCTGTTTCTTGACCGTTGTAGCTGTATTACTGATTAATAGCTCTTTGCGGCTTTCTATTTATTCTCACCGTTTTATTATCAAAACTATGCAGATGGTTGGCGCTACAAAAGCCTTTATCAGAAAACCATTTGTAATGCGAAGTATAAAACTAGGAATGCTAGGTGCAGGATTAGCCATCCTTGCATTAATAGGAGTTTTGATATATTTGCAAACTAATTTCCCTAGCCTTGGAATTCTTGATGACAAATTATTGGTAGGCCTTGTTCTATTGGTGGTATTCGGACTTGGAGTTCTCATTACTTGGCTAAGCACTTATTTTGCAACCCAACGCTTTTTAAATTTAAGAACCGACGATTTATACTAGTGTTCAGAAAAAAATAGATTATAATGAAAAACGAAGAACAAAAACACGAATTCCTTTTTGAAAAAGTTAATTATAAATTTCTACTTATCGGGATTGCTGTCATAACACTAGGTTTCATATTGATGTCTGGTGGAGGAAGTGATGACCCAAACGTTTTCAACGAAGAAATTTTCAACTTCAGAAGAATACGCTTAGCACCAACCACTGTTTTAATAGGTTTTGGAATCACCATTTATGCTATTCTTAAAAACCCTAAAAAATAGTTAGCAGTGTTCAGTTCCGATAGCTATCGGAATTAGTGTTCAGTTAGCGCTAAAATCTAAAATCTGCACTCTAAAATCTAAAATTAAATGAACACATTACAAGCTATAATAATTGCCATTATTGAAGGCATAACAGAATTTTTGCCCGTTTCTTCTACAGGCCATATGATTCTCGCTTCTTCCTATTTTGGTATTGAGCATGATAGTTTTACCAAACTCTTCACGATTGTCATCCAATTGGGTGCGATACTTTCGGTTGTAGTATTGTATTTCAAACGCTTTTTTCAGTCATTTGATTTTTATTTCAAATTAATAGTGGCATTTATACCAGCTGTAGTTTTTGGTTTGCTTTTCAGCAAAAAAATCGATGCTTTATTAGAAAGCCCTTTAACAGTAGCTGTTTCCCTTTTGATTGGTGGAATTATCTTATTGAAAGTTGACGAATGGTTCGCCGATTCTGAAGAAATACAAACATCAAACGAAATTAGTTATTTACAAGCGTTCAAAATAGGAATGTTCCAATGCCTAGCAATGGTTCCAGGGGTTTCCAGAAGTGGGGCATCGATCGTTGGAGGAATGTCTCAAAAATTATCGCGAACCACCGCTGCGGAATTTTCATTCTTCTTGGCAGTGCCGACGATGTTGGGAGCTACCGCTAAAAAATGTTATGATTACTACAAAGACGGGTTGATATTGACTGACGACCAAATCAACATATTGGTTATTGGAAATATTGTCGCTTTTATTGTTGCCCTAATAGCAATTAAATCATTTATCGGTTTTTTGACCAAAAACGGTTTTAAAGTATTTGGCTATTATAGAATTATCGCGGGATTAGTTTTGTTAGCTATTCACTTTTTCATTCACCCCTTGACTGTCATTTAATGTCTACCGAAGAGTATTTAAATGGGCAAATCATCTTAATTGACAAGCCTCTGCACTGGACGTCATTTCAAGCAGTCAATAAAATGAAATATGCTTTAATCAATAAAGTGGGTCTTCCAAAAAAATTCAAAATTGGTCATGCAGGAACACTTGACCCATTGGCAAGCGGATTATTGTTGGTATGCACCGGTAAATTCACCAAAAGAATTTCAGAACTTCAGGGACAAGCAAAAGAATATACAGGAACTTTCTTTATCGGAGCTACGACGCCTTCCTATGATTTAGAAACCGAAATAGACAAAACTTTCGATACAGCACATATCGATGAAGTCTTAATTCATGAGACTGTGAAACAATTCCTGGGAGAAATCGACCAAAAACCACCCGTTTTTTCGGCAATAAAAAAAGACGGAATCCGTCTTTATGAGCACGCCCGTTCGGGTGAAACTGTTGAAATAGCCAGTCGTAAAACCACTATCCACGAATTCGAAATTACCCGTATTGCCCTTCCCGAAATTGATTTTAGAGTAGTTTGCAGCAAAGGAACTTACATTCGTTCGTTGGCCTACGATTTTGGCCAAAGACTGCACTCCGGCTCACACCTTACGGCGTTGCGGAGAACAAAAATTGGAGAATTTAATGTGCAAAATGCAATCGACATTACTTTATTTGAACAAAGTTTGTCTTTATAAATTGCAATTCAAGGTACAAAACGCAAATGAATCTTACATGCGTTTTAGAACAATCAAAGTATTTTTATACCATACTTCTACTTTGTTTACAATCACCTAAAGTGACCGATTAATAATGACTAGTACTCTTACCGCCGAATAGAGCAGTAGAAACATAGCGATAGAATCTTTCAAATAAATTTTTCATTTGGTTGTTTTTTAATTGTGGAACAATCAGTGAACACCAATAAAAAGTAAATTGAAAACAGTAGATTTGGTTGAGATTACTAAATTACAATTAATTTTCGAACTAAGAAACTTTTAGCCTAATAATAACATTAAAATTAACGCACAAGTTATTTTGTAACTAATCAGTTTATAATTCAAACTCAAATTTAGCTATTATTACCAATGCTTCCAATACATTTAGGCCATTTTTTATAGTTGTATCAATGACTGAGCGTATTTTAGCAAAGTTTTGTG
>NZ_JBIKRX010000118.1:0-6729 GCF_044348915.1 Flavobacterium sp.
GTCTGCATCTTCCTTAAATCGCTTGTTAAATTTTATTGAATTCACACCTATAAATTTCTCCCTTGTACTCATTTGACAAAGGTAATACTATTTTCGTTTTTGGGCGGCCTAAACGCCTATACCTATTCATTTTAAATAAAAGAAAATTAGTGGTGTTTTTTTGTTTTTATAAATTTGTGCTAATTCGTGAAATTCGTGGCTAAAAATTTTAAATGCGAATGCCTTGAAAATAGGTCAAATTATTTCGAAAAAAAATATAATATTTGTCTTCAAATAATTCAAAATGCTGCTCACTAATTTTTCCAATTTTATTCTGGAAGCTGGAACCGACGAAGCCGGTCGTGGCTGCCTAGCCGGTCCAGTTACGGCTGCCGCTGTCATTCTTCCGCCTGATTTTGAGAATATAATTTTGAATGACAGCAAACAATTATCCGAAAAAACCAGAGAAAAACTCAGACCCATTATCGAAGAAAACGCTGTTTCATTTGCCGTAACGGATTTGCATCCAAAAGAAATCGACGAAATCAACATACTGAATGCTTCGATGAAAGGAATGCAGGAATGTGTCTTGAAATTAAATCCAACTCCCGAATTCATCATTGTAGATGGCAATCGCGCTTTGAATGCCAAACTCGGTTTGAAAACCAATTTTGGCAAACAATTGACAAAGGAAGAAATCGAAATACTGAAATCCATTCCCAATCAAAGCATCGTAAAAGGCGATTCGAAATATTTGAGCATTGCTGCAGCTTCTGTTTTGGCAAAAACCTATCGTGACGATTATATGAATGCCATTCACGAGGAATTCCCGATGTACAATTGGAAGCAAAACAAAGGCTACCCAACTACCGAACACCGCGAAGCCATCCGGAAATATGGCACCACCAAATACCACAGAATGAGTTTTCGATTGTTGCCGGAACAGTTGAAATTGGATATTTAGAATTGTATGTAATAAAAGTCCTTATGAAGATTGCCCGAAAAAAACGACCGTGTTTTTTATCGAAGATTAGGCATTCTAATTATCTTTGGTCTTTAATCAAAGTGCAGTCCTTCTACACCCGCCCTGCGCCAATAAGACGGACGACATTAGCAGTATTTTTGAATCCGCCCACGATTAACCAACAGATTAATAGAAAATATGAAATCTATATATTGCAATTTGTTATTGCCCTTGTTTTTTATAAGCTATGCAACATATTCACAAAAGAAAGATCGAATTCCTGTTCACGATGAATTTACGATTGAATCTAAACTAGTTGGTGAAACTAGAACTATAAATGTTTGGATGCCATCAGAATATAAAACCAATACCGATTCTTTACCCGTAATGTATATGGCAGATGGCGGAATAATTGACGAGGACTTTCCGCATATTGCAAACACAATGGCAGAGCTTATAAAGTCGAAAAGCATTCCTCCAATGATTTTAGTAGGTATTACAAATACACAACGCAGACGAGATTTAACCGGACCAACAGATATTGAAACAGACAAAGAAATTGCACCAATTGTTGGTGGCTCTGAAAAATTTAGAGCATTTATTAAAGAAGAACTTTTTCCTGAAATCAATAAACGATATAGAACCACTTCTCAAAAAAGCATTATTGGAGAATCATTGTCAGGGCTTTTTGTGGTAGAAACATTTTTTCTTGCGCCTGATATGTTTGACAATTATATTGCATTTGACCCTTCAATTTGGTGGAATAATCACTATTTAGTACGAACAGCAAAAGAACATTTAGCCAGTTTTCCTAAAACAGAAAAAAGAATTTGGTTTGCAGGTTCAAGTGCCGAAGACATTTCACAATACACAAATGACTTAGCTGAAATTTTCAAAACAGAAAACATTTCAACTGTGAAATGGAAATATTCCCCTGAGCCAAAAGAAAAACATAACACTATTTTTAGAGCAACGAAAGAAAAAGCTTTAAAATGGACACTAGGAAACCCATAAAATACTGAAAAAGAATCATTTGAACAAACCGAAAAAAAAACCAAAAAAATGAATTGGATACTACTAATTATAGCAGGATTATTTGAAGTAGCCTTTGCTTTCTGTTTAGGAAAAGCAAAAGAAACAACAGGAAGCGAAATGTATTTATGGTATGCAGCCTTTCTCGTTACATTAACTATAAGTATGGGACTTTTGATTAAAGCAACCCAAACCTTACCAATGGGAACAGCCTATGCTGTATGGACAGGAATTGGAGCAGTTGGAACTGTTTTGGTTGGGATTTTGGTATTCAAAGAACCTGCGACTTTTCTGCGACTATTTTTCATTGCCACCTTGATTGCCTCGATCGTGGGTTTAAAAGCGGTTTCGCACTGATAAACATATAGAAATAATTGACGAAGTATTTTTTATACCCAACCTGCCAGCTAGCAGGTCGTAACTTATTTAGCCACAAACTCCGCCTCAAACAATTGAGTAAAATGCTTTACAATTTTGGCTTTTACTTCGGCTTCATCGACTTTTTCGACTCCCAATTCCACATTCAACGAAGTGACTGCTTTACCACGAATACCACAAGGAATAATATTATCGAAATAACCCAAATCGACATTGACATTCAGCGCTAAACCGTGCATCGTAACCCAACGAGAAGCACGAACGCCAAGCGCACAAATTTTACGGGCAAACGGAGTTCCAGCACCGAGCCAAACACCTGTTTCGCCTTCGCTTCGTCCACATTCTAATCCGTATTCTTGCAACGTGAGAATGATAGATTCTTCTAGAAAACGCAAGTATTTATGAATGTCTGTAAAGAAATGCTCCAAGTCCAAAATAGGATAACCTACGATTTGTCCGGGTCCGTGATAGGTAATATCCCCACCACGATTGATTTTGTAGAAAGTGGCTCCTTTGGCTTCGAGTTGTTTTTCGTTCAGCAATAAATTTTCCAAGTCACCACTTTTCCCCAACGTATAAACGTGAGGATGCTCGACAAAAAGGAAGTAATTGGGAGTTTCCAAGTTTGTTCCCTCTCTCCTATTCTGGATTTTCAAATCGACTATTCCTTTGAAAATTTCTTCTTGGTATTCCCAAGTAGTTTTATAATCTTGGAGTCCTAAATCTTGAAGTTGGATGGTTTTGTTCATTGCCTTATTTTGAATTGCAAAGTTACAAAGTTTTTATTGGCTATGTGCCTTCAAATAAAAATGGCACACAGATGACACAGATTGCTTCGCCAGGTCGACCTTTGGTCTCGGGTTAACGGATTGACACGGATTTAAATTATTGGTATTTTTTTTGAAAGGTTTTATGAAAAGCTAAAAAAAATTGCTTAGCCCCGATAGTAGTGGAAATCCTTTTTTGCCAAACCTATAAGGTTTTAAAAACCTTATAGATTTAATAAATATTGTAACGGATAGCGGGACGACTGTTGATGCAAAACCCAATGTTTCTGCTTCAAAAAAATCTTAAATCTGCTTCCGATAGCTATCGGAACTTTTGTTATCTTTGCACTCTTAAAAATCAGAATCCAATGGCATTATCCGAACAAGAAATTATCCGAAGAGAAAAACTACAAGGCTTGCGCAATTTGGGCATTAACCCTTATCCTGCTAATCTTTTTCCTGTAAATCATACTTCAAAACAAATAAAGGAAAACTTTGAGGAAGGCAAGAAGGTTATTGTTGCTGGACGTTTGATGAGTGTAAGAGACCAAGGAAAAGCTTGTTTTGCCGAATTGCAGGATAGCGAAGGACGTATTCAATTGTACGTGAATCGCGATGTTTTGTGTTTGGGTGAAGATAAAACTTTGTACAACCAAGTATTCAAAAAATTGACCGATTTGGGCGATTTTATTGGTATTGAAGGAGAATTGTTTACCACCAAAGTAGGTGCGCAATGTATTCGCGTGGATAAATTTACGTTTTTGAGTAAAACTTTGCGTCCGTTGCCATTGCCTAAAGTGGATGAAGACGGAAAAGTGCACGATGCTTTCAACGATGCTGAGTTGCGTTACAGAATGCGTTATGTGGATTTGACAGTGAATCACAATGTAAAAGAGACGTTTATCAAAAGAACTAAATTGTTCAACTCGATGCGTGGTTTCTTTAACGATGCAGGATATTTAGAGGTTGAAACTCCCGTTTTACAATCGATTCCAGGTGGTGCTGCGGCGAGACCTTTTATCACGCACCACAACTCGCTTGATATTCCGTTGTATATGCGTATTGCAAACGAATTGTATTTAAAAAGATTGATTGTTGGTGGATTTGACGGCGTGTATGAGTTTTCGAAAAACTTCCGTAACGAAGGAATGGACAGAACACACAACCCGGAATTTACCGCTATGGAAATATATGTAGCCTACAAAGACTACAATTGGATGATGAAGTTTACCGAAAACTTGCTGGAACATTGCGCTATTGGTGTAAATGGAACTAGCGAAGCGACTTTTGGTGAACATAAAATCAATTTCAAAGCGCCTTATGCTCGTGTGACGATGACGGATTCTATCAAACATTTTACTGGTTTTGATATTTCTGGCAAAAGCGAAGCGGAACTTTTTGACGCTGCCAAAGGAATGGGAATTGAAGTGGATGAAACTATGGGTAAAGGAAAATTGATAGACGAGATTTTCGGCGCAAAATGCGAAGGAAATTATATTCAACCTACCTTTATCACGGATTATCCAAAGGAAATGTCGCCGCTTTGTAAAGAGCACCGTGACAATCCAGCTTTGACCGAACGTTTCGAATTGATGGTTTGTGGTAAAGAAGTAGCAAACGCTTACTCTGAATTGAATGACCCAATTGACCAACGAGAACGTTTTGAAGATCAAATGCGTTTGTCCGAAAAAGGAGATGATGAAGCTACCGGAACGATTGACGAAGATTTCTTGAGAGCATTAGAATATGGCATGCCTCCCACTTCTGGTTTAGGAATTGGAATGGATCGTTTGATGATGTTCTTGACCAATAATGCTTCGATTCAAGAAGTATTGTTCTTCCCGCAAATGCGTCCGGAGAAAAAACAGGTTGTCATTGAGTTAACTAATGAAGAAAAATTGATTCTCGATTTGCTAAAAACCAATGAAAACAAAATGGATTTGGGTTTATTGAAAATCAAATCGGATTTGAGTGGCAAAAAATGGGATGCTGCTATAAAAGGCTTAGCTAAACACGGATTGGTAAAAGTGACCTTGGTTGGCGAAAGCAAAGTAGTGGAAATAGCAGGATAGATTTATTCACAAATTAATACAAACTAAGGAGTTTCATTTGAAATTCCTTTTTTTATTCCCATCAATAGTATTGCAGCCAAATTTTTAGAACATCACAGTTTTAAGATTGATCCTTTACTTGCCCCTTGTAGAGGCTGCTGAATTATAAAATCACTAAAACGAAGATTTTTCTGTAAGGTAATTGTAAATTCCCGCTAGTATCAAGATTGGAAGAGCCAACGGAAATAGCAATGATGTTATGAAGAGTTCGACGTCCCAGCCGTCCCCATTATTTGCTTTTTTATTGGCAATTTCAAATGATGCGATATATGTAACTACGAGG
This sequence comes from Flavobacterium sp., assembly GCF_044348915.1. Lineage (GTDB taxonomy): Bacteria > Bacteroidota > Bacteroidia > Flavobacteriales > Flavobacteriaceae > Flavobacterium. The sequence goes on from NZ_JBIKRX010000118.1 coordinate 5,515, forward strand.
TATAGGTTTATAAACAGCATTAGCTATATTTTTTAGTAGGTTTGGGTTGTTTGATTCCCGTTTGTTGCGAAGGGGGGCTTCACTACTAGGGAGATCGATTATTTTATATTTGTTTCAATTTGGTTTCTTCTTTTTATTTCGGTAAAACTATATTGACTTATGGCCAAATTATGTTGTTGTATATTTTCTGTTTTGTGAAGCACAAAATCCTTTAGACCAGTGTTTTCCAAATCTCTTTTACAAATTTTAATTCTGTTGTTAGCAAATTTGCAGATCTCCAATGGCATTATATCAACAACTAAGTAATCTGCAACTTATAAAAAACGAGAATTTTGTTTCAGTCCGTTAACAGACCTGTATTCTAATTCACAATTCAAATGTAATTTAAAAAATCATTGGTTCAACAAAAAAATACGATTAAATACGTAAAATCACTGTTAAAATACATCAATATAAAATTTATATGTGTATAATATTACAAATATAACAAAATTAATTCCCGTTTATAGCTTTAAACAATTTTCAAGAGTAGCAAAAAAATTATTTTTTTAACATTAATATGCACTTTGTCTTTGTATGATTTCAAATCTTACGTCAATTCTATATATACAGTGAAAGAGTGATGTTGAGGTACACATATCACTTTTGTTAGCCAAGTATTATGCAAAACTAGTTGGGTGGGAAATAGTTTGCAAACCTGCCAAGAGTAGATGGTTTTAGTTTTTTGTGTAAAACAGTTTGTCCAATTTCTTTACATAAAATAGATAAAAATGGATTAGGGTGTATTGAAAATCAAATCGGAATGGAGTGGCAAAAATTGGGATGCTGCAATGAAAGGTTTGGTAAAATACAGATTGCTAAAATTGCGCTTAGTTGGCGAAAGTAAAATTGTGGAAATTACTGGGATAGTATTTCCTATTCTTTTGCTTACAATTAAAACCAGCTTCGAAAGCCAGGGCATTCGCTTTTAAAAAAAGAAAAAAAAATTAGCCACGAATCACACCAATTGTCACGAATTTTTTATCAAATTTAAAATTGAATTACACTAATTTTATTTATTTCTAAGAATTCGTGTAATAAAAAATAGTTCGTAACTAATCAGTCTCAAATATAGGGATTTTATTTCATGTCAAAATGACGTGAAATAAAATTCGAATTCATGCCACATAGTCATTGGATTTATTAGGTGAATCTTTTTATATTTTGTACTTTCAT
>NZ_JBIKRX010000051.1:0-21929 GCF_044348915.1 Flavobacterium sp.
ACATCCCGATTGAGATTGAGGAAATTGAGAGTTTGATGAATATTTAAGTCATTCTTTTTATTGATTTTTTGAACCATTAATTAAGTTTTATTAAGAAGTTTTACAAATCTTGATTTTCTTAATTTCTTAATGGTTTAATTTTTAATGTTTATTAAAAGTGAAACAAATGAATCAACTCCTCTACAAAAACACACAAATCTCGTATTCCGATACCGGGAAAGGCAATGCTATTGTGTTGCTTCACGGATTTTTGGAAAACCAATCGATGTGGCAGGATTTAGCTCCAGAATTAGGTCAAAAACATCGGGTAATAACTTTAGACTTATTAGGTCACGGCGAAACAGAATGTTTGGGCTACGTCCATTCTATGGAAGACAATGCCAAAATAGTTCAAGCTGTTTTATCCAAATTACGAATCCGAAAAGCCATTTTTGTCGGACACTCTATGGGCGGTTATGTAGCTCTGGCTTACGCCGAAATCTATCCAGACAGAGTAAAAGGTTTGGTTTTGATGAATTCTACTTCCAAAGCCGATAGTGCGGAACGAAAAACCAACCGCAGTCGGGCCATCAAGACGGTCAAGCAAGATTACACCACTTTTATCCGTCTTTCCATTGCGAATCTTTTTAGTCCTGATAATCGCGAAAAACTGGCTGATGAAATAGAAAAAGTAAAACTTGAAGCCCTTAAAACTCCACTACAAGGAATTGTAGCTTCACTCGAAGGAATGAAAATCCGGAAAGACCGCGAAGTTTTATTGCGTCTTAGCCCTTATCCAAAAATGCTTATTCTTGGCGAAAAAGATCAAGTTTTAATCTACGAAGATTCATTAGAACAAATAAAAAATACAGCTGTGAAACTCGTGACTTTTCCCGACGGGCATATGAGTCACATTGAAAATAAAGACGAATTAAAGAAAATGTTGTTGAACTTTTTCAAAAACATTTAAAATCTCTTTGTGAACTTTACTTCGTCAGTTCGCTTTCGCTCGTGTGAAAAGCCCTTGTGGTCTTTGTGGTTAAATCTTTTCCTCAAAAGGTTTGGTCTCATTTAAAATCTCATTCAATAACAAAACCAACTGTTCTAAATAATTATTCAAGATTCCAGAATCTATAGTTGTATTCCCCTCTTTTCCATCCTTGAAAGTAAACGGTAAAAATCCCGATTTTAGGTTTTTGAATGAAATAATCCCCGCTTCGATTGGTTTGCCGTTGGCTTCCTTCTCATACATCAGAGCATAAGCCAAAATTTGAATGATTTTTTCGTTCTTGATATCGGCAGTAAGTCCATTCCACGATTTCAATGTGACATTTGATTTTTCAACTTTACCGGTTTTGTAATCTATAATTCGAATAATTCCGTTCCGCTCTTCTATTCTATCTGCTTTTCCAGCAATTTTAATCGGATATGGCAAGTTAGGGTGCTCCAAAATTCGTGCACAATCCTTTTCTAAATGAAGAATCTTAATAGCATCACCGTTTTTGATACTTTCCAATTCCACTTTCAAAAAATTAGAAACATTGCGTTTGGCCACTTCAAAAGCTAACAAATTACGCCCCTTTTTGATTTCACCTTCTTTGTAAACCAATTTGAATTGTTTCAATACTTCGGCATCCAAAACTTTAAAACAACCCAAAATATCAGTTTCGGACAAAAATTTTCCAATAAAAGGAGTGTATAAAGCTTCTAAGGTTTCGTGAATAATAGTCCCCAAGGTATTCAATGCAATGTTCTCCTCCACTTCTTCTACATCGCTAATCCGTAAAATCCTTTGGAAATAAAATTGGATAGGATTACGGATATAACTCGTCAAACCAGTTGGAGAAAAACCTTTTTCTGTAATTTCCCTCAAACGCAACATAACCGATTCAGATTTTGGAACAACAATAGGTTCATAGGCCTTTTCAGGTACACCTGCATTATAGATTTCGTGGGTAAGCGTATGCTTGTCTTGTTTTTCAACTTCCAATTGAGTGATGAAACGACTTCGTTCACCGGCATCCAAACCTTCACTTTCGGTGTTATAAATCAAATAAATGTTTTTAGCTCGTTGCAACAAATGATAGAAATGATAGGTATAAATAGCGTCCTTTTCCTTGAAAGTAGGCAAACCTAGTTCTCTTTTCACATCGTACGGAATAAAAGAATTCATCGATTTTCCAGCTGGAAATTTTCCTTCATTCATCGAGGTAATAATTACAGTGTCAAAATCTAACACTCGACTTTCTAAAACACCCATAATCTGCAACCCATTCAGCGGTTCCCCTTCAAAAGAGACTTCAGCGAGATCGATCACTTGTTTGTAAATTGCATAAAGCGTATCTACCTTATCAATGTGTGTATGTTGGGAGTAGTAATTTATAAGTTTGTTGATGGTTTTGAAAAGACTGTAAACAAAAGCTTTAGTGATTTTTTCTTCTTCATTGTCTTTGTTCAAATTCGTTTTGATAGATTGCAGTAAACTAGAAATAGTTTCTAAAACCGCCATCGAACCACTCTCCCATTTATCGAACAACAAAAGAAACAACTCTGACGGATTTTGAGACAAATCCATCAATTTTTTGTGGGTAATAAAGGTGTAATTGTTTTGATTAATAATACCGACTAACAAACTAGATTTGGCATACGGTTCTACCAACGGATGTGTCAAAATATCCAAAACATCTTTGTAATAAAGTACATAACTATTTGCATTTCGAGTTAAAGGATTGGTATGCATTTTGAATAATTTCGCAATCAATATCTGAGCTGGATTGTTCTTACTTGAATAACCCATCGTGATATTCAAAGCACCAACTGTGGATGGCAAACAATACAAAAGTGGTACCAATAAATTTTCCTCTCCTAATACAACGGCAACTTTATCTAATGTTGTATTTGGATTATCCGTGATGATATTTTCGATGATGCTTCCTGCGATTTTGGCCTGACCCATAGTTTTTGGCGTACCAACTACCTGAATGTTTTTAGACTGCGAAAAATCATCCACAATCCACTCAAAAGGATTAGATTTGTAATGTTTCCAACTCGACTTGAAACGTCTTACAAACAGACCAGCATCATGAAAAGGATCGTTAAGAAAAGTCTGGTCGACATCCCAGTAAATCTCTGCTTGGTCTGAAGCTATCAAATGCTGAACTATTCGTTCTTCGGCAGCATTCAAGGCATTGAAACCAGCAAAGACATATACGTTCTCTTTAATAGAATTTGAAAAATGATTGAGATTGTTTACAGCTTCGCGATAAATTAAGCCTTGATATCCAATTCCTTTATTCAGTAAATGATCGTAAAGTGATTGGTAGTATTTGGGTAATAATTTCCAGAAATCAATGTAGTTCTCTAGTAATTTAGTTTTGTTTTCGACTTCGATTCCCCATTTTTTGATGTCTTCAATATCTTTTAGATAGGAAAGAACGTGCAGTGGATCTAAAAGGTAGCGATCAATCTCGTTAAAATCTTGCAGTAATGTTTTTGCCCAAATGGCAAACTTATCAAATGATTCTTGTCGTGGTTTCTCGGTAACAGCTAAATAAACCTCATAGAATTCGAATAACAGCTCTATCGAATCAAGACTGCGTATACATGAAATATCTTGAATAAATTCCTCTATGCTAATAATCTCTGGAGAAAGAATATTAGTTGAAACTTGATTCCTTAAGGCTTCTACAAGAAAAACTTTGGCTCTCTTGTTGGGGAGAACCACGATAGTGTTTGATAATTTTTCTGAATAATTATCAATTAAAACTTTGGCAACTTTATCTAAAAATGAAATTTCTATCATTTTATAAATATAAAAAAAGCCGTTCAATTAAGAACGGCTTTTTAAAAATATATTAAATTATCTTATTTAAGATTAACTTTCAATCCATCAACACCACCAACGTAGATAACTTCAGTTCTTCTGTTTTTAGCTCTACCTTCTTTAGTTTTGTTAGAAGCAACTGGTGCGCTTGGACCAAAACCTTTAGAAGTAATGTTCTCAACTTTAACTCCATTTTGAATCATTAAATCTACAACCGCTTTAGATCTGTCTTCAGAAAGTTTTTGGTTTAATTTTGCACCACCTGTACTATCTGTATGTCCTTGAACTTCCCATTTAGCAGTAGGATAGTTTTTAAGAATATTTTTAATTGCGTCTAAACTAGCATTAGATTTTACGTCAGTTGTATTGAAAGTAGCTTTACCTGAGTTAAAGGTAATAGCTCTAGCTTCAGTTCTAAGTTGTTCAACAACTTCTTGAGTCACTTCTGGACAACCTTTGTTACTAGCAGGACCAGCTACGATAGGACAATCATCTTCTAAATCTGGCACACCATCTTTGTCAGCATCCAATACTGGACAACCACCATTAGATTTAGGACCAGCTACAGTAGGACATTTGTCATCTTTATCAGCAAGACCATCTCCGTCAGTATCAGGACAACCTTGGAAAGCAGCTAAACCTTTAGTATCTGGACAAGCATCATCTTTATCAGCGATTCCGTCTCCATCTCTATCAGGACAACCATTCAAAGCAGCTAAACCAAACTCAGTTGGACAAGCATCGCTTCCATCAATGATTCCGTCTCCGTCAGTATCAGGACAACCGTTGAATTGTTTTAGACCAGCAACTTCTGGACAAGCATCATCTTTGTCATAGATTCCGTCTCCGTCAGTATCTTTACCTCCAAATTGGAAAGTAATACCCAAAGAGTGTTGGAAATGAGAAGGAGAATCTGGAGCATATAAATTACCCGCTTCAGAACGGTCTTGACCTAGAAGTTGAGAAGCTTTATATACAGTTGTCAATTGCAAACCTACATTTTCAGTAAACCAGAAAGTCAAACCTGCTCCTGGATTAACAGACCCGTAGCTGTTATCACCTAACCAAGTATAACCTCCACCTAAAGTTAAGGAAGGGTCAATAGTTTTAGATCCAATTAAAGACATAAAGCTATATTTTGCGCTTACGTCAACACCATAATACATTAAATCTCCAGGGTTAGTTGTTACATAACCTGCAGAGTTACGACCAGGGTTTGAAGGATCGAAAACAACAAATTTATCCATTTTGTTGATAGATCCTTTAAGTCCAACAGAGAAATTGTTTCCTATTGCTCTCTCTAAGCTAAGATAAGATACAGAAGGAAGAATGTTCCAGTTTTGACCTACAAGAAATGCTTGAGATACGTGGTAATCCAACCAGTTGTTTCCTCCACCAGCACTAGCTCGTGTGTCAACTGCGTTTACCCCAAACGAAAGAGCCCAAGGATTGTTACTGTTTTGTGCTTGAGAGCTCATGGTAAATACCATCATTACAGCAAATAAAAGTTTGTTAAGATGTTTCATACTTAATAAGTTTAATTACAATTTAGTTAATTTTAAAAGCAAAAGTAACACGTAATTTTTTAACTACAAAATAAAAAGTTAAAAAAAATACAAAAAAGACCATAAAAACTACAATTTGATGACATTTAGACTCATTCCAACCTCAACGAAGGCTTGAATTGCACTATCAAGATTGTTTTTTGTGTGTGCGGCGGATAATTGTACCCGAATTCGCGCCTTTTCTTTTGGTACAACTGGAAAAAAGAAGCCAATAACATAGATTCCTTTCTTCAATAATTCATTTGCCATTGTTTGCGCTAATTTTGCATCGTATAACATAACTGGAACAATAGCAGAATCTCCGTCAATAATGTCAAAGCCTGCTTTTTTCATTCCTGCTTTGAAATAATTCGTGTTCCATTCAAGTTTGTCGCGAAGCGTAGTGTCTTTTTCTAATAATTCGAAAACCTTTACTGACGCTCCTACTATCGCTGGTGCTAATGAATTAGAAAACAAATAAGGTCTTGACCGTTGTCTCAACAATTCAATAATTTCTTTTTTGGCTGTAGTATACCCACCCATTGCTCCGCCAAGTGCTTTTCCCAATGTTCCTGTAATAATATCTACTCTACCCATTACACCTTTAGCTTCTAGTGTTCCTTTGCCGGTTGCACCTATAAATCCTGCCGCGTGACATTCGTCAACCATAACTAAAGCATCGTATTTATCGGCAAGATCACAGATCTTATCCAAAGGAGCTACAAGTCCGTCCATTGAGAAAACACCATCGGTCACAATTAGTTTGAAACGAGAACCCGCTTCATTGGCCTTAATTAATTGCTGCTCCAAATCTTCCATATTACTATTTTCGTAGCGATAACGCGCCGCTTTGCACAACCGAACTCCATCAATAATAGAAGCGTGATTCAAACTGTCCGAAATAATGGCATCATTTTCATTTAATAAGGGCTCGAAAACTCCCCCGTTGGCATCAAAAGCCGCTGCGTAAAGAATCGTATCTTCAGTTCCGTAGAAATCTGAAATCTTTTTCTCTAAAGTTTTATGTATATCCTGCGTTCCGCAAATGAACCGAACCGACGACATTCCATATCCGTGTGTATCCATCGCATCTTTTGCCGCTTGAATCACTTCTGGATGTGAAGAAAGTCCTAAATAATTATTGGCGCAAAAATTTAGAACTCTTTCACCATTTACTGTAATTTCCGCTCCTTGAGCCGAAGTGATAATTCTTTCTCGTTTGAACAGTCCGTTATCTTCAATAGCTTGAAGTTCTGTTTGCAGGTATTCTTTTAATTTTCCGTACATAATATTCTAATTTTATTTCGATGTTTTTACAAATTTACCACAATGATTTCTTGTCCTATATATACTAGCGCTTTTTTTAACACTTTATATCCCATTATTTCAATAGCATTTTCGTAATTATCTATTTGCATTTTGTGTTTGGCGTTATACAATCCAGTTTTATAATCCAATAAATAAACCTGCTTATTTTTGGTCAAAACCATTCGGTCCGGTTTGATGGTTTTTCCTTGCTTTTGAATAATCGTCTGCTCGTTCAAAACTTCATTACCTTCTTCGTAACAAATAGAAAGCTCAGGGTGATTAACAATCTCTTGAATTGTTTTATGAACGACGCTTTTTTGGTTGAAAGTTATCAATCCGCTTTCGATGGCTTTTGTAATAGCCAAATCGATATCGTTTTTGGTTTTCACAAAAGACAATACTTCGTGAACCACATTTCCGTACTCGATGGCTTCTTGTTGATGCGTACCCCACATTACCGATTCTCGTTGGGCAATTTTGATGTTTCTAGGGTTCAAAATTGCGGCAACCATAGAAATGGCTTGGAATTCTTTCTGCGTTTTGGTTTCCGAAGAAATTCGTCGTGGATTTCCAAAATGATATTCTAAAACGGTTTCATCAAAATTTGATTCTTTGGTTAAATAATCAATGAAATAAGTTGCCATATTATTGGGGTAAGTCCCTTCTTTATTCGGCTTAAAAAGACTCGAAATAACATACAATTGTTCTTCGGCACGTGTCAAAGCAACATACAAAACATTGATGTTATCTAGCAATTGCTCTTGCGATTTTTCTACAAAAGTTGCTTTGGCGGTTTCACCAAACCCTTCGACGGCTTTGCTATTGTCTATTAACACTTTGGGCAAACCAAATTCTTCTTGATCAGCTGAAATCCAAAGTTTGTCCTTTTTTTGCAAACTATAATTTTCTTCAGCAAAAGGGAAAATTACCACTGGAAATTCTAATCCTTTTGATTTGTGAATACTCATAATTTGCACGGCATCACTTCCTTCCGGCGATGGGATTTTAAATTTGTCCGAACTTTTGTCCCAATATTCCAAAAAATCGCTGATTCCCGAATTGCTTCTGACATCTCTTTCTAATACAATATCAAGAAAATGTTGAATGTAAGCCGAATTCCTTTTTGAATTTAAAACAGCAGTAATAATAGTTTCTACCGCTTCGTACAAAGATTTCTTTCTAATATCAGCGAACGAAAGTGAAATCCCAAAACCCTTCAGCCATTGTTCAAAATCTGATTCATTGTTCTTCATTCCCACGGAAATAAAGTCGTGAATTGGCATCATTTCTTGATTAGCTCGCGCTAAATATTCTAAAAAATAAGCCTTAGATTCTGAATCCTTATTGTTTTTTAAATAACGTAAAAAGTACAAGATAAATCGAACTTCGGTAGCGTTTTTTATCAAAAGTGATTCGGACGAAAGTATCGGAATACCATGTTCTATCAAGTAATTTGCAATGGATGTTCCATTTTTGTTATGACGCACTAATATTGCAATATCATTATATTTGAAGCCTTTTTTCCGAACTTCTAGAATTGTTTTTAAGGTTGCTTGAACATACAAATCCGTTTTGGTCAATTCTTCTTCTTCCTCTTCTGAATCGGCCTCTTTTTCTATTAGTGGCAGAAAAGAAATATTGACATAACCTCCGGTTTTGCTATTGCTTTTTTGGAAGCTATGATTTTCATACAAATCTTTGTAATCTTCGTTCTCGAACTGATGCGACAACATTTGAAAAAAACGATTGTTGAATTCAATGACTTCTGAATACGAGCGGTAATTTTTATCTAAATGCTGAATGGATTTTTCGGGGTTATTGAACGGATTATGGTTCTTACTCAAATCGATAAACTGCTCGGCCTTTCCACCTCGCCAGCGGTAAATGGATTGCTTTGGGTCGCCGACAATCATCAAAGTTCCTTTTTCACCATCAATTTCACTTGATGTTGCATTGTCTATAAGCGGAATTAGATTTTGCCATTGCATTTCGGAAGTGTCCTGAAACTCGTCAATAAAGAAATGGCGGTAACGTTCTCCTAATCGTTCGTAAATAAATGGCGCTGGTTGATTTTGAATCTCTTTATGGATCAGCGAGTTGAATTCAGCAATAGAAAGAACGTTTTGTTCGTCTTGAATCTTTTTCAATTCTTGACTAATGGTGCTTAATAGTGATAAGGGCGTAATGTTTTTTAAGAAAGCATTATAGAAATCTCTTTGCTCGAAATTTTTATAGATCTTGCCGAGAATTTGCAATAATTCTGGGATGATACTTTCTATAATTGCAGTATCCTTAGCGGTTTTATTAATGGAAATGTCCTCGACTTCCCGAAACGTTTTATTCTTGGGGTTGAATTTTCCATCGGCAATACTTTGCAAGTGATTAGGAAAAGTTCCTCGTGAAAAGGATTTGACATTAATTCCATTTTTTTCAATTAATTGCAAAGCATTTTCAGCCAAGGCAACATTTTCCTTTTCTATAATTTTGGATGCGTCGCCGAGTTTGCTTTTTATTTCGAGGAAATCGCTGATGGATTTGCCTTTGAAATGCGCAATTTCTTCCCGATTGTTTTCATTTTGAATTAATTTACCAACTTCGAAAATTTCTCGGGAAATATCCCAAGATTTATCGTCGTCGGTTTTTTCCATTGTAAAATTGATGAGCAATTTGGTCAATGTTTCGTCTTCGCCAGCTTGCGAAATAAGGGCATCGACGGCTTCGGTCAATAAATTATCGCTCTCTAAAGAAACTTCGAAATTCATTTGCAAACCTAAATCAAGGGCAAAAGCGCGAATCACCTTGTGTGTAAATTTATCGATGGTCGAAATGTCGAAAGCGGCATAATTGTGAATAATATGCTTGATTATTTGCTGCGACTTGATTTTGATTTGTATGACAGAGAGCTCCGTTTCTACAGCCAAATCTTGCATCAAATCTTGTGCTTTTTGGCTTGGTTCGTCTTTGGCAAATTCAGATAAACTGCCAACGATTCTCGATTTCATTTCATGAACTGCTTTATTGGTAAACGTTATGGCGAGGATATTGCGGTACGCATCATTTTTCTTGGCAACCAGAATAATTTTCAGGTATTCTTTGACAAGGGCATAGGTTTTTCCGGAACCTGCCGATGCATCGTATATGGCGAATGAAGGTCTTTGCATTATTGATTTTTGATTGCAGATTAACGATTTTTGATCTCGGATTTCTGTAACATCCCGAATGCCCTAGCCCTGATGGAAACGGCATCCTTTTATGCCGTCCCGATAGCTATCGGGAGGCATAAAAGATATAGTGTACAGCAGGAAACAGCTCCTGAAAACCCCACTATCAATTTATTTAATAAAACTATAAAGAAATAGAATTACCAATTCCAAAGTTAATTGTTTAATTTTGAATAAAATATTTTTAAATCATTTAAACAACAATACTATGGCTTTTGAATTACCACAATTACCTTATGCGTATGACGCACTAGAACCGCACATTGATGCACGTACAATGGAAATACACCATTCGAAACATCATAATGCATACATTACCAACGTAAATGCTGCGATTGCAGGTACTGAGTTGGAAGGGAAAAGCATTGAAGATATCTTGGCAAATTTGGATATGAAAAATATGCCGGTTCGTAATAACGGTGGTGGACATTTTAATCACAGTTTGTTTTGGACTATTATGTCTCCAAACGGTGGCGGATTGCCAACTGGTGAAGTTGCAGCTGCTATTGACAGCGCTTTTGGTTCTTTTGATGCTTTTAAAGCGGCTTTTGCCAAAGCTGGAGCGACTCAATTTGGTTCAGGTTGGGCTTGGTTGTGTGTAAAAGACGGAAAACTAGAAGTTTGCGGAACACCTAATCAAGACAATACATTAATGCCAGGTGTAGGTTGTGGTGGAACTCCAATCTTAGGAATGGATGTTTGGGAACACGCTTACTATTTGAACTATCAAAACAGAAGACCAGACTATATTGAGGCTTTCTTTAATGTAATCAACTGGGATGAAGTTTCTAAAAGATATGCTGCGGCTAAATAATATTCTTTAAGAAAATAGAATAAAGAATATAGAGAATAGACGAATGACATAAAGGTTGTTCGTCTATTTTTTTTGAAATACCACAAACTATTATATTTCAACCCCATCTGACGAGTTCGTTTGTCACGTATTAAAGCGTCCCCACTCTCGTAAGTAGCGACTCCTACGGAGTGACAAATAGACTGGAATTTTGGACTATTATGAAAATGCGTTTTTTGATGAAATTGAAAATGATTTATTTAAAACGAAACTAGAGCGCATAATGCGATTGCTTCGTTCCTCGCAATGACTTAATGATGATGATGAAATGCTTTTTTGTTGAAAACAATCAAAATCCCAACGCCTGTCGATATTGCCATATCGGCTACATTGAAAATAGCATTGAAGAATTTGAAATGATGTCCTCCAATAACGGGCATCCATTCTGGCCAATTCCCTTCGAATAATGGAAAGTACAACATATCGACTACTCGACCGTGAAACCAGGTTCCATAAGGTTTGTCGGTGAATAAAGTAGCTAAATGTCCGTAACTGTCATCGAAAATTACACCATAAAAAACAGAATCAATTATATTACCAAAAGCTCCAGCAAGAATAAGAGAAATTGCCACAATCAAATAATTTGAACTGTGTTTTCTTTCTACAGAATCCCAAAGCCAATAGCCAATTCCTGTAACGGCAACCAAACGAAAAACAGTAAGAAACAATTTTCCATAAGTCCCTGGAATTACTGTTCCCCAAGCCATTCCTTCGTTTTCTATCAATAGTATTTTGAACCAGCTGGTGACATCAATTTGTCCGTTTTCACCGTAAACAAAATTAGTTTTGATGTAAATTTTTGAAAGTTGATCTACCAATAAGATGATAAAAACGATCAGGTAAGCTTTTCGTAAAGACATTTTGTGAATTTTAATGGCGCAAAAATAAGTAAATTCTAAAAATAAAATTCCAAATCCCAATAATTTAATAAGTTATTGTTGGAATTTGGAATTTTAGTATTGAAATTTCGATTATTTATCGTTGCATATTTTTTGCTTCGATACTCATTGTAGCGTGAGGAACGATCAATAATCGTTCTTTGCTAATTAGTTTTCCTGTTACTTTACAGGTTCCGTAAGTTTTGTTTTCTACACGGAAAAGTGCATTTTTCAAGTCGCGAATGAACTTCTCCTGACGGATTGCTAATTGTGAATTCGCTTCTTTCGACATCGTTTCACTACCTTCTTCGAAGGCTTTGAAAGTAGGCGAAGTATCGTCTGTTCCGTTATTTAAATCGTTCATATAAGCACTTTTTATCAAATCTAAATCGGCTTGTGCTTTATGTATTTTTTTAATAATAAGCTCTTTGAACTCCGCTAAATCAGCGTCTGAGTATCTTGCAATTTCATCTGTCATTTTCTAATTATTTTGTAATGGTTATTTTTGTCTTTATATCATCGAATTCTATTTCTATTCCGCTTTCTAAAACTTCTTCAAAAACCAATGTTTCTGTTAGTGTTTCTGATTTGATGTAGGCTTCGTTTGCATTGACTGCACTTTCCAGTTCAGCATTTTTCTGCAAATGAACTTTAATTTTGTCAGTCACTTCAAAACCAGAATCTTTTCTAATGTTTTGAATTCTGTTGACCAACTCCCTAGCTATACCTTCTTGTTTTAATTCGTCCGAAATAGTAATATCCAGTGCAACCGTTATTCCATTGGAGTTAGCGACCAACCAGCCCTCGATATCTTGTGAAGAAATCTCCACTTCTGCTAGCGATAAAATTATACTATTTCCTGAAATAACAATACTTATACTTCCTTCCTTGTCCAATTGGTTGATTTGAGCCGCCGAAAATGATTGTATCTCTTTGGCAATCAATCCCATATCTTTTCCAAATCGCGGACCAAGAGCTTTGAAATTTGGCTTAATTTGCTTCACTAAAATTCCGGATGCATCATCCAAAAGTACGATTTCTTTCACATTAACTTCTGCTTTAATCAGGTCAGAAACGGCCTCAATTTCAGCCCTAAAACCTGCGTCAAGTACCGGAATCATTACCTTTTGCAAAGGTTGACGTACCTTGATCATTTCCTTTTTTCGAAGCGATAAAACTAGAGAGGAAATCGTCTGCGCTTTCTGCATTTTGCTCTCTAACGATTTATCAACAAAGTTTTCAACGTATTTTGGGAATTCAGCAAGGTGAACACTGTCGAATTTTTCTCCCTTGGTGGCTAAGGTTAAATCCCTGTAAAGCTTGTCCATAAAGAACGGAGCAATCGGAGCAGCCAATTTACTTACCGTTAATAAGCAAGTATATAAAGTTTGGTAAGCCGCAATTTTATCCTGCGCATAATCACCTTTCCAAAAACGACGACGACACAAACGAACGTACCAGTTACTCAGGTTTTCTTGCACAAATTCTGAAATAGCACGAGCCGCTTTGGTTGGCTCGTAATCAGCATAAGCCTCATCAACCACTTTCACCAAAGTATTCAACTCTGAGATAATCCAACGATCAATTTCTGGTCTTTCACTCAAAGGAACCTCATCTTCAGCATAAGAGAAATTATCGATATTGGCATACAACGCAAAGAAAGAATACGTATTGTACAATGTCCCGAAGAATTTACGACGCACCTCAGCAATTCCTTCCAAATCGAATTTTAAATTATCCCAAGGATTCGCGTTTGATATCATATACCAACGTGTAGCATCAGGACCATATTCGTTTAAAGTATCGAATGGATCGGCGGCATTCCCTAGACGTTTGGACATTTTATGTCCGTTTTTGTCTAAAACCAATCCGTTTGAAACTACATTTTTATAAGAAACTTTATCAAAAACCAAAGTAGCAATCGCATGCAAAGTATAAAACCAACCCCGAGTTTGATCTACTCCTTCAGCTATGAAATCAGCTGGAAAATCTTTATTCCCATCAATTTTATCTTTGTTTTCAAATGGGTAATGCCATTGTGCATAAGGCATTGAACCAGAATCAAACCAAACGTCAATCAAATCGGATTCGCGTTTCATTGGTTTTCCAGAAGCAGAAACCAAGGTGATTTCATCGACTACATTTTTATGTAAGTCAACCAAATCATAGTTGGCTTCGTCCATATTTCCAATTTCAAAACCTTTGAAAGGATTTTCTTTTTGGAAACCTGCAGCTATAGATTTTTCGATTTCGTTATATAATTCTTCAACTGAACCTATCAACATTTCTTCTGTGCCTTCTTCGTTTCTCCAAATTGGCAATGGAATTCCCCAAAAACGAGAGCGCGACAAGTTCCAATCATTGGCGTTTTTCAACCAATTTCCGAAACGTCCCTCACCAGTTGCTTTTGGCTTCCAGTTGATGGTTTCGTTCAGTTCGAACATTCTGTCTCGAACTTCTGTGATTTTAATAAACCAGGAATCTAAAGGATAATATAAAATTGGCGTGTCGGTTCTCCAGCAATGCGGGTAACTGTGCACGTATTTCTCTACTTTAAACGCTTTGTTTTCTTCTTTTAACTGAATCGCAATTTCCACATCGGCAGAACGTTCTGGAGCATCGCCTTCGGTATAATATTCGTTTTTAACGTATTTCCCTGAATAATTTCCTAAACCATCAATGAATTTTCCTTGCAAGTTTACCAATGGAACTGGATTTCCGTTTTCGTCCAAAACCAACATTGGCGGCACTTCTGGAGTAGCTTCTTTGGCAACTTTGGCATCATCTGCACCAAATGTTGGCGCAGTGTGCACAATTCCTGTTCCATCTTCGGTAGTCACAAAATCTCCTGAAATTACTCGGAAAGCATTTTCTGGATTTTGGTATGGCAAAGCCAATGTCATCAATTGCTCGTAACGAATTCCAACTAAATCAGCTCCTTTGAATTCGGCAAGCATTTGATATGGAATTTTCTTGTCGCCTTCTTTGAAATTTTCAAAATCGGAAGCTTCAGAACTGGCAAAAAATCCTTTTGAAAATTGTTTTCCAACCAAGTTTTTAGCAAGAATAACATTCGAAGGTAAAAAAGTATATTGATTGAAAGTTCTAACCAAAACATAATCGATCTTTGGTCCAACAGTCAATGCAGTGTTTGAAGGCAAAGTCCAAGGAGTTGTCGTCCAGGCCAGGATATGAATGTCTCCAAATCCTTGAAGAAAGGATGGCAAAGATTCGTTCAATGCTTTGAATTGAGCCACAATCGTCGTATCGGTAACGTCTCTATAACTTCCTGGTTGGTTCACTTCGTGCGAAGATAATCCTGTTCCAGCTTTTGGAGAATACGGCTGAATGGTGTATCCTTTGTACATCAAATCCTTGTTGTAGATTTGTTTCAAAATCCACCAAACGGTTTCCATATACTTGGATTTGTAAGTCACGTATGGATCTTCCATATCAACCCAATAGCCCATTTTTTCGGTCAAATCGTTCCACACATCGGTGTAACGCATCACCGTTTTTTTACAGGCTTCGTTGTATTCAGCTACGGAAATTGTTTTTCCTATATCTTCTTTAGTAATTCCCAAAGAAGCCTCGGTACCTAATTCTACAGGCAAACCATGAGTATCCCAACCCGCTTTACGCTTTACCTGGAATCCTTTTTGGGTTTTATAACGGCAAAAAATATCTTTAATCGCACGAGCCATCACGTGGTGAATTCCCGGCAATCCATTTGCCGAAGGTGGTCCTTCAAAAAACACGAATGGTGTGTTGCCTTCGCGAGTGGTTACACTCTTTTCAAATATGTTTTCTTTTTTCCAAAAATCAAGAACTTCTGATGCAACTGTTGGCAAGTTAAGTCCTTTGTATTCAGTAAATTTTATGCTCATTTTATCCTTTTCTTAAATCGTGGTGCGAAAGTAGTGATTAATAGTAAAAAGGCAAAAAACAAAGAGTAAAAATTATCGACTTGAGTGGTAATTTAAGCGCAAATTTCTCGAATAAAACCTTATTTCTTTGATTCAGCAAAATTTTTGTCGTTCGTACCCAAATTTTTCAAGAAAAAACGGCCGCTAGGACTTCTAAAGATTTTGGTTTTCGAAAACCGTCGAGATGAAAAGTGTAATAGTCAATCAGGATTTTTAAGAGAATTTGTCTTTCGATCACGTGGAAAATTTTTTGGTTGTTGTCAAATTTTAAAACAATGAGTTTTCTGAAAAGATTAGTTTCATGTTCCGTGAGCGAACCAAGTCCGTGAAATGGGGTAAAAACACCTTCATTAGCATCGAAAAAAGGGTAATTCATTTCGGAAATGTCCGGATAAAAACCGAGATATTTGGTGATTTCAAGCATTAAAATCAGGTGAAAGTTAGCGGTTTCATTGTGATTGTCCAGCCAAAACAAAGCAGTTTCTAAGAAAGCAAAAAGAGGTTCGTTTTTTTCTTCTTCGTGAATGGAATGGTGCAAAATTTCTGAAATAAACATCGCAATAGTGCTTTTGTATATATCGCTATGAATGGTTTGAAATGGAGTCGCGATTTTAATTTCCTTAAAGTTCTCTAAAGTCCCTTTGTTCTTGTGAACGGCTTCGATTTCGAGAATAGTCAAAGGTTGGAAATAAGCTATTTTTTGGTTGGATTTTCGAGAGGAAAAAGCGTCGCGTACAAAATAAGATTTCAAACCGCTGGATTGTGTAAAACATTTTACAATCAAGCTTTTCTCTTGATATTTGAGAGAAGAAATGACGATGGCTTTGGTTTTTACCAACATTGGAATTTGGAATTTTTCAAATTTGAAATTTACCTTATGATCATTACTTTTTTGACTTTAGTTTCAATTCCATCTTGGGCTGAAACAAAAATCATATACACGCCCGAAGCTACTTTGTGTTTCCCAAAAGCAGTAGTATCCCATTCAATTGTTCCACCTTCGGAAGTTGTTTCATAAACTAAATTTCCTTCAATATCGGTGATTTTTATAGTTGCCTTATTTAATAATCCTGAAATTTTTACAGTTCCTTCGTATTCTGGTCGAACTGGATTGGGGTAAACAAAAACATCGTTTAAATCTTCATTGGCTGATGTTGCTGTTCCTTTAAAAGAAACCATTCCTTTTGTTGTAGCGATAAAAACTTCTCCTGTTACATTATTGATGTCTATATCATTAATGGCATTTGTTGGCAAGGGTGAATTGCTTTCTGTAAAATGATATTTGGTCTCCTGACCATTAGGCGAAACTAGAAATACACCAGAATCAGCAGTGCCAATCCATTTATTATTGGCCCCATCGACAACTATATCAGTAATAAATTGCTCATACATTAATTCTTGAGCTAAATTATCTTCGAGAATAATAATAGGCTTTGTGGTCATTTGTTCTTCAGTCAAAAAATTATTAACATTAGACAAAACCCTAAGACCTTTCGTGTTACCAATCCACAATTGATTGTTATTGTCAATCGCAATAGCCCTAACATCGGTATTTGGCAAGTTCCCTTTATCTGAACCAAAAGTTATTTTTTTAAATGTATTTGTAGATTCGTTAAAACTTATTAATCCATTCGTATCCGTACACCACCATTTTGTGCTATTTTTGTCTATTATCATTCGACCCATACTGGTACCCGTATAACCAGTAATTATAGTACTTAATGAAAAACTTTGCCATTGCCCATTAGATTTCAACTCCTTTAACCCTTCTTGAACAAGACTATTATTGACCCATAAATTTCCTGATTTATCAAATGCGCCTCCATTAATCCTCACATCATTGTTATAGCCTGGAATAAACGAAATTTCATCTAATTCACTATTGGTTTGATTATATAAAAAAGTTGGCTTATCATTTTCAATTTTTAATAACCCCGAATAAGAACTTCCCATATATACTTCGTTTTCTTTATTCGGATTTATCATCACTCTAACTATAGATTTTGCTCCAAATACTTTGTCGTAAGGTATATTCAGCCAGCCTGATTCACTATATTTACTAATTCCATAACTGTCTAATGGATACGGATTGTATCCACCTGAATAATCCCCATAAACAGCCCAAAGGAAACTTGAGGTTGTTTGGAGTGCAAAAATATTATTCCTTGCAGGACCTAAAGGCTTGGTATTTTCTATTGCTGACGACACCGAAATAGATGTGCTATAAATACCATTATCTGTAGTGCCAACATAAATGACATCATCTATAGTTGTGGCACAACTGAAACTCACAGTTGCATCAATAACTTGATTGCTATTAATTTGACGTACAAGAACCAATTGTTGGTTATAAACATAGACACTAGTTGGGGTCGTAATAACTAAATAAGAACCAGAATTTCGCATATCGACTACCGCTTGTGGCAGTTGCAAATAGCTTATGAATGTATTGGACCCTGAATTGTATTTGTGAATATTTCCTGAAATGTTTATGGCGATAAGTTCTGTAGCGAAAGCTTCTACACTCGACCAACTCCCTGATGCAATTTGCGACCATTGATTGAAATCGATTAAATTTTTATTAGTAATATCTGCTTTTCTTATACCGTCTATTGTCGATGCATAGATAAAACCATTAAAAATTGCTGTTTGAGTAACTTTTATTTCTGCTCCGTTGTTGCCGATAAAATAGGTATCCCCAAAAAGCATAGTGGCTAAATTAAATTGCACGATTCCGAAATCGCAAGAAACATAGACAATTCCTTGGTATTCCATAAAATGATTGATTCTTTTTAGGTTGGCTGGAAGTTGTTTGTTGATAATATCAACGATATTCAACATACTGCCATCGGCTTGGTTGATTACAATCATCAATCCATTTTCATAGCCTACTAGTGTTTTATTAGATGTGGAACTGTAATACAGGGAGGTAATAGTTTGTCCTGAAAGCCCATCGATTGTGGTGGTGGTTGTAATTTGATTTGTAATTACTTCTTTTGAAAACAAAGCATTTTCGGAAGCAGCGATAATGGAAGTGGGTGATTGAGAAATATCTCTAATGTCGTTGTAAGAGAAATAGCCTTGCCATAACATCGTGTTTTGGGCGAAACCTAGTTGCAAAAAGAGAAGCAGTATAAGATATCGAAATTTGTATTTTGTCATTATGAATTCTATTTCGTTCACAAATATAATACAAACGAAAGTAATTGGATTTTGTTACATAAAAAAAGACCTTCATTTCTATTCTGAATTTTCAGAAAAAAAGAAGGTCTTTACTACTTTATAAATACTGTCTATACGACTCCTTGAGCAAGCATAGCATCGGCGACTTTTACAAATCCTGCAATATTGGCACCTTTTACATAATCAACATATCCAGTTGTATCCGTACCGTATTTCACACAAGAAGCGTGAATTGCCAACATAATCCCTTTCAGTTTTTCGTCAACTTCTTCTGCAGACCAACTTAATCGTAAAGAGTTTTGAGACATTTCGAGTCCTGAAGTTGCTACTCCGCCCGCATTTGATGCTTTTCCTGGGGCGAACAAAATTTTCGCTTTTTGGAAAACATGCATAGCTTCAGGAGTTGTAGGCATATTGGCCCCTTCTGAAACACAAATACAACCATTGGCGACAAGCATATTCGCTTCTTCTTCGTTTAATTCATTTTGAGTCGCACAAGGTAATGCGATATCACATTTTACTTCCCAAGGACGTTTTCCAGCAAAATATTTTGCATTTGGATACTTATTTAAATAATCACTAATTCGACCTCTTAATTCGTTTTTAATTTCCATTACATAGGCCAATTTAGTTTCATCAATACCGTCAGCATCATAAATATAACCTGCAGAATCTGACATTGTAACTACTTTTCCACCTAGTTGGGTTGCTTTTTCGGTAGCATATTGAGCTACATTTCCAGAACCTGAAACCACCACTGTTTTACCGGCAAAACTATTCCCTTTTGTTTCCAACATGCTATTTGCAAAATACACATTGCCATACCCTGTTGCTTCTGGTCGAACTAATGACCCTCCGAAAGAAATTCCTTTACCTGTTAAAACACCTGTAAATTCGTTTCTTAATCTTTTGTACTGTCCGAACATATAGCCTACTTCTCTTCCTCCAACACCGATATCTCCCGCAGGAACGTCTGTATTTGCACCAATATGTTTCGATAATTCAGTCATAAATGCTTGGCAAAAACGCATCACTTCATTGTCTGACTTTCCTTTTGGATCAAAATCAGCCCCACCTTTTCCACCGCCCATAGGCAAAGTGGTTAAACTGTTTTTGAATGTTTGTTCAAAAGCAAGAAATTTTAATATACTAAGATTTACTGAAGGATGAAAACGAATTCCTCCTTTGTATGGTCCGATGGCAGAATTCATCTGAATTCGATATCCGCGGTTTACTTGAGTTTCCCCTTTGTCATCCGTCCAAACTACTCTAAACATAATTACACGTTCAGATTCAACCATTCTTTCCAAAAGCATTTTGTTTTGGTATTTTTTATTCTCTTCAATAAAAGGAATTACAGTTTCTGCAACTTCTTTTACTGCCTGCATAAATTCAGGTTCGTTGGAATTTCTTTTTGCAACAGCTTCAATAAAAGCATTAATACTTTGTGACATATTTTTTAAATTAATAACGGTTAAGAAAACGTTTTCGTTAGCAGTGACAAATATACATTATATCGGAATATTTTCGCTTTTATTTCATATTTCTTAACACCTTGGAGCGCTTTTTTATTGATGTTGGAACAATTTTATTTAATATCAAAACTATTACTATTGAAAAGCAAAAAACAGTATAAAATGTTTACATAATTTTTGTATTGTTTAGCGTTTTATTATATTTTATTAGATAATCTAAAGATTGATTGATGTTTTTATATATTTGTAAAAAAGAAATTTATTAGAATGGCCCTAAGATCTATTACATTTTTCTGCTTAATCCTTCTTTTTAGTATTTCAAATGGAGTCAAGGCTCAATTTGGATTTTCACACGAAATCGGAGTTATTGCTGGCCCTGTAGCATTTCAGTCTGACTATGGGGAAAGACACGATTTATCAACAAATGCTGGAAATACTGGATATGGAATTGGTATCATTCACTATATGAATTTTTCCTATACTGCAGAATGTAATTGCTATACCCCCGAAACCTATTTTAATGACCACTTCAAACTAAGAAGTGAATTATCTTATAATAAAACCGAATTAGATCATTTCGGACAATGGGTAGAAGGCAAACCTTCGCTAGGAAAAGAACAATTAAAAGCAATGAACGGAACCACTAGTGTAACTAATATTGGTATGCAATTGGAGTTTTTCCCGTTAAGTATACGTGAATTTACAGAAACGATCGGAAGGTGGGGGCCTTTTGTAAGTCTTGGTGCTCAATACAGTTTTTATAATGCAAAAGCTTATTCCACAATGGGTCCGTTGGGAACGCCATTGACCACTTTTCCTAAATATTTAACCCCAACAGACGATCGCGCTTATGGCTTTTCTACCGAATCCAGTTCAGTTTGGTCTGTGGTTTCGAGTGTTGGAACCCGTTACAAATTATCGCCGCTATCTGATTTGATGATTGATCTGCGATGGCAATATTATTTTTCTGATTGGGTCGACGGACTAAAACCGAATCCTGACCTTTACAAAGAAAACAAGGCTAATGATTGGTTAGTTTGGTTCAATGTGGGATACATTTATTACATACAGTAACGCAACCTCTTCTATTTAAAAACACAAATCCCAACTCGTAATATTTATAAGTTGGGATTTGTATTTAGGAATAACTTACTTAAACAAGCTTTCTTAAACTCATCATGATTCCTAGATGAAGTCCTTCGTGAAAATTATTGAAATTAATTGCTCCTTCTACACTTTTTAAAATAAAACCTGTTGAAGTGGGATATTCTTGATATACTTTGAATAATTTGTTCGCTAAATCCTCATTCGTTTTTTCGATAGTTACAAATAGCAAGGCCTTTAATTCGTCAACTTCGGCTTGTGTAGCGTTTTGCTCAGGCTTGGTTCCTTTTTTGTATTTTTCGACCATTTCGTCTGATACCATCATCGGTAAACCAGACAATTTATAAACCAATAATTGTTGAGTAACTATAATATGCCCAATATTCCAAATTAAATTATTGCTAAAACCTTCGGGGATTTTGTTGAGTTGCTCCAATGTATAGTTTTCTAGAAATTTCGAAACCATATTTCTACTCGTTTTGTTTACATCAAGAGTTTGATTCATATCTTATTTTGTAACTAATCAGTTTATAATTCAAACTCAAATTTAGCTATTATTACCAATGCTTCCAATACATTTAGGCCATTTTTTATAGTTGTATCAATGACTGAGCGTATTTTAGCAAAGTTTTGTG
>NZ_JBIKRX010000119.1:0-6577 GCF_044348915.1 Flavobacterium sp.
AGATACAATAGAAGGTCAAATATGGGGACAATCTTCGATGTGTTAATGAAAAAGATGGTGAAATTTGAATAAATATCAATAAAATCAATAGATAACAAGGGTGCTCTAAGCGCCTATACCTATATATATTAATCATTATTATTTATTGAAAGTCACTTTACCAGTTTCTATATCATACAAAGCACCAATAATTTGAACTTTTTTGGCATCATAGAATTCTTTCAAAATAGGTTCAGATGTTTTCAATGCAGTAACACCATGTTTGATATTGGCATTTATTGCTTTATCTAGATTTAATTCGTGGTGACTTGCGAGATATTTTTCCTCTTTTTCGTTTTCGATGTATTCGATTATTTTTTTGATGTGATCAAAATGTTCATAATGCCCATCAGAATTGATGAAAGCTTTTATAGCTCCACAATCTTTGTGTCCTAAAACAACTATCAACTTGCAATTGAGGTGTTCAATTGCATATTCAATACTTCCCAATTCGAAATCACCCATAATATTTCCAGCAGTACGAATTGAAAAAATATCGCCAAGACCTTGATCAAAAACAAGTTCGGCGGGAACTCTCGAGTCAGAGCAGCTTACTACTATTGCAAAAGGGTGTTGTCCTTTTTTCAGTTCACGCAATCTTTCGAGGGTTTCGTCGGGATGCACAGGTTTTCCCGCTGAAAATCGCTTGTTTCCTGCTTCTAGTTTTTGTAGTGGAGTTAAATTAGATTCATTTATTTCATCAGTGTGGTTACAGGCAAAAAACACACCAATGAATGCCAAGTAGAGTAGCCCTTTTTTCATGATACTATTTGTGAAAGACAACAGCTTAAAGGTTACCAACTCAAATCACAGGTAATCGTCCATTGCCTAATTTACAACAAAATTAAGCAGTCTATATCGCTTAAAAACTGACATATATCATATTTCCAACATTGTTTGAGTCAATTGACAATTGAAGCAACTTTCAAACGTAATAGTTTATATTTTTTTGAAATAAAACGAATAATTTAGAGGAATTTTAAATAAAGAAACCAGCTGCAGTAGTGATTTCAACAGCTGGTTTTAGCTTAGATTAAAAATTTTACAATATTCTTGTAAGGTTTGATTTTACTTGTTTGAAGCAAGGATAGGGTAGGATGATCTCAAGAATAATATGGTTTTACCAATTATTGATTGTGGGCGCAGCTAATAAAAAGCAGCTATTTAAGCTTAAATGTTTTTTAAAGCGTGTAAGATAAGATTATTAATATCGATGTATTCCAACGCTCTTTCGTCGGTGGCTTCCAAGACGACTTTTGGCGCACAACCTGCCTCAAAAGCTTCTTTCCACCTCAAGGCACACAAGCACCATTTATCGCCGGGCTGTAGTCCTGGAAAAAGATACTCTGGTCGTGGCGTACTCAAGTCATTGCCTTGGCGTCTTGAAAACTCCAGAAACTCTGCGGTAACGATAGCACAAACTACGTGCTTACCATTATCCTCTTGGTTTGTTCTACAAAAACCGTCCCTGTAAAATCCAGTTTTAGGATTGGTGCAACAGGATTCTAATGGTTCTCCAAAAATGTTTTTCATTGTTAGTTCTTTTTTTAGGATGGGATATTTATCCAAATTTATGTTTTTTAATAATATCTTTTGTAAGTACGGATAATCGATCGCTAGTGCGAGCGTCTCGCTCGTACCCGAAAAAAATGATTTTCGTTTTTCAATCTTAACTTTTTCGCATTCGGAAGATTGCGTGTGTATATAGCAAATCCGCACAATTGATTTTTTGATTTTGTTTAATTTATTAATGGTTTTTCATTTTTTTTGGTCAATGTAACATTTGTTACTGAACAGAAAAACTGGTCAATATATATTTGCCCCATAATCAAGAACAATTATTATGAGGAAAATCCATTTTATACTAATCATCGGCAGCCTTTCGATGTCGGCTATGGGCTTTGGGCAAGATACTTTGACCATTTCCAAAAAAGAGATTGGACAAAAAGCCAACGACAAAAACCTGCAACTTCAGATTGCGAATCAGGCTTTCAAATCGGCACAAGCCGATTACCGACAATCTAATGCTTTGTTTTTACCTAGCATTACAGCTTCACACACTGCGATTTCAACCACAAATCCCTTGATGGCTTTTGGGTCAAAATTGAATCAGGAAGTGTTAACGGCTTCGGATTTTAATCCTGCCTTATTAAATGATCCTGCCGCAACTCAAAATTACGCTACCAAAATTGAAGTTTTGCAACCCCTTATCAACGTGGATGGTTTGTATGGCAGACAGGCCGCCAAATCCAAAATGGAAGCCTATCAATTGCAAACCGAACGTACGGGAGAATACCTGGCTTTGGAAGTCAACAAATCCTTTATGCAATTGCAATTGGCATACAAAGCTGTAAAAGTTTTAGAAAAAGCAAATGCGACGGCTGATGCCAATTTGAAACTAATTACCAATTATTTCAACCAAGGAATCCTTCAAAAAACGGATGTTTTGTCAGTGCAAGTTCGTGTGAACGAAATCAAAAATCAATTGCAATACGCCAAAAGTAATGTGCAAAACGCTTCTGATTATTTGGCTTTTCTTTTGAATGAAGACAATACGAATAAAGTATATAAACCCTTGGAAGAGTTAGGTGATACGATCGTTATTTCAAGTAGCAATACAACACTTTCTGGCAACAGAAAAGACATTTTGGCAATGGACAAATCATCCGAAGCTTATTCCAAAATGTATCAATCGAGCAAGATGAATTTCCTGCCCACCTTGAATGCTTTTGGAAGCTACGAATTGTATGATGATACGCTTTTTGGAACCAATGCACAAGGTTATTTGGTAGGAGCTCAATTGTCTTGGAAAGTTTTCGACGGATATAAATCCATTGGAAAAATGGAAAAAGCCAAAGCCGAATATCAAAAGGCAGAAGTGGAAAACCAACAATACAAATCGCAAAGCCAACTGGAACTCAACAAAACGAATCGCCAGCTGAAAGACGCTGAAAACAAGGTGAATTTGGAAAAATTAGCTTTTGAACAATCGCAAGAAGCGTACAGAATTCGAAGTAATCGTTTCACTCAAGGTTTAGAAAAAACGACCGATTTATTGCAGGCAGAAACTCAAATGTTTCAGAAAGAATTACAGTTGCTGCAAGCGGTTTTCGAATATGATTTTACACAGGAGTATTTACAATTTTTGACCAAGTAAAGTGTCAATTTCAATGACAATAGCAATGGCAATAACAATTTCAATAATTAAAAAATATACAATGAAAAAAAACTTATTTAAATCAATCTTAATCGCTTCACTTTTTGTCATACTACTTTCTTCTTGTGGAGGAGACAAAAAAGAAACAATCACCAAGGAAGCAGCCATAGCTGTGAAAGTAAGCGGTGTTTCTGAAAATACCGAAGGCGGATTTATAACCGCCAGCGGAAAAATTGAAGCCGAAAATTCTGCCAATTTAAGCACCCGAATGATGGGTTACGTAACCAAAATCCACGTGAAAGTGGGACAAAAAGTAGGAGCGGGGCAATTGTTGGTCAGCATCAACAACACCGATTTGCTAGCCAAAAAAGCGCAAGTGGATGCCAGTATTTTGCAAGCCACTGCGGGTTACAACAACGCCAAGAAAGATTACGACCGTTTCGTGAATTTGTTCAAACAACAATCGGCTTCCCAAAAAGAATTGGACGATATGACGGCTCGTTACGAAATGGCGAAAGCTGGATTAGAAGGTGCGAAACAAATGCGAAATGAAGTGATTTCACAGTTTTCCTATTCGAATATCACGGCTCCATTTTCGGGAACTGTGACCAATACTTTCGTTAAAGAAGGAGATATGGCGAATCCTGGAATGCCTTTGGTTAGTATAGAAGGAGCAACGAGATTGCAAGTAACCGCAATGGTTTCGGAAAACAATATTGCAAGTATCAAAAAAGGTATGGCCGTAAAAGTTTTGGTAAAATCATCCAACAAAACGCTCAAGGGAAAAGTAAGCGAAGTGAGTGGTTCAGCAACGAATACAGGAGGACAATATTTGGTAAAAATCAATTTAGATAAAACGGATTCGTCTGTATTGTCTGGAATGTTTGTCAACGTGCAGTTTCCAGTTTCCAATACGATTCAAACTACCAAAACAGAAATGGTTTTAGTACCAGAAACCGCTTTGGTAAAACAAGGTCAATTGACGGGGATTTATACTATAGGAACAGGAAATGTGGCCATTTTGAGATGGTTGCGAACAGGAAAAACTTTTGGCAATCAAGTGGAAGTGTTGTCGGGTTTGTCGGCTAACGAGCAATATATTGTTTCGGCTGAAGGGAGGCTGTATAACGGAGCTTTGGTTAGTTTTTAGTGTTCAGTTGATAGTGTTCAGTTGCTATAAAATGTAAATCGCTGCGTCTCTTCGAGTGATTTTGAATAGTAAAGCGACAGCTATACTATTCAAAATTGTATCGAGAAGCATACAATGCAAAGGGTTCTCGATACATTTTATTTAAAAAAAGCTGTCGCATTTTTTAAATAAAACACTCGAACTGACGAGTATAATCCAGTAAAAAAAGTTGTCAGTTGCTAGTGTGCAGTGATAAGTTAAACAACTTTAAACTTTAAACCAAAAACAATAAACTACAAACAATAAACAATATAAAAATGCAAGAAGGTATTTCAGGTAAAATAGCCGATTTTTTCATCAATTCGAAATTGACCATTTTGTTGATGGTGGCTTTGATGATTATTGGCGTATATAGTTCTTTTCTTATTCCTAGAGAAGAAGAACCACAGATCAATGTTCCGATGGCCGACGTAATGGTGGGTTATCCAGGAGCAAGTCCAACAGAAGTGGAAAGCCGTGTGGCCAAACCATTGGAAAAAATTATTTCGAACATCAAAGGCGTGGAGCACGTGCACACGATGGCGATGAACGGTCAAGCGATGTTGATTGTCCAGTTTTATGTGGGGCAAGACGTGGAGCGTTCCTATGTGAAATTGTATGACGAATTGGCGAAACACGAAGATATGTTTCCGAAAGGCGTTTACAAACCAATGGTGAAAACCCGTTCGATTGACGATGTGCCTATGTTGGGATTGACGCTTTGGAGCGAAACCCAAGACGATTTCCAATTGCGTCAAATTGCCGAGGAAGTAACTTCGGAGATCGAGAAAGTGAAAGATGTGGCGATTACCAAAGAAATTGGTGGCAGCAACCGAGAACTGAAAGTGATTTTAGACAAAGATAAAATGGCCGAAAACGGTGTGGATGCTTTGGGCATTATGCAAATGATTCAGGCCAACAACGGCAGTTCGCAATCGGGTAGTTTTGTGCAAAATGACCAAGAATATTTGGTGACCACTGGACAATTTTTATCGAATGCTGAAGATGTTGAGAACTTGGTTGTTGGTGTAAACAAGAATATGCCAGTCTATTTAAAACAAGTGGCAAAAGTACAAGACGGCTCTTCAACAGCCAGAAGTTATGTGTCTTTTGGCTATGGCAAAGCCAATGAAAAATTCAAAACTGCCAAATCAGAATATCCAGCCGTTACGATTTCTATTGGAAAAGTAAAAGGGGCGGATGCGATGAAAATTTCGGATAAAATTATTGATAAAGTTGAACTTTTAAAGAAAAATTTAATTCCCGCTGACGTTCACGTAGAAGTGACTCGAAATTATGGCGAAACGGCTTCGCACAAAGTAGGCGAGTTGTTGCTGCACTTGGGAATTGCAATTATTGCGGTTACGATTTTGGTGATTTTGGCAATGGGTTGGAGAGGCGGATTGGTTGTGTTTTTCTCGGTTCCGTTGACGTTTGCCTTGACCTTGTTTGCGTATTATTTATTGGGTTATACTCTAAATCGAATTACTCTTTTTGCCCTAGTATTCGTAGTGGGAATCGTCGTCGATGATAGTATCATAATTGCCGAAAATATGCACCGTCATTTCAAGATGAAGCGACTGCCGTTCAAGCAAGCGGCGATTTATGCTATCAATGAAGTAGGAAATCCAACGATTTTGGCCACTTTTACGGTTATTGCGGCTATTCTGCCAATGGCGTTCGTGTCAGGAATGATGGGGCCTTATATGAGTCCGATGCCGATTGGTGCTTCGATTGCGATGTTATTATCCTTATTTGTGGCTTTGACCGTGACGCCTTATTTGGGGTATCATTTATTGCAAGAAAAAGAAGAGCAAGAGCACAAACACGAAGAGGGAATGGAAACCAGTTTTATTTATAAAATCTACAACAAACTGGAACGACCTTTATTGGAAAGTAGTTCGAAAAGAAGAATCCTTTTGGCAGTGACCGTGGTGTTGTTGTTTGGTTCGGTTTTGATGTTTTTTACTAAATCGGTGGTGGTGAAAATGCTTCCGTTTGACAACAAGAACGAATTCCAAGTCGTGATTGATATGCCGGAAGGAACCACCTTGGAACGTACTACAGCCGTGACCAAAGAAATTGAGCAATATCTTTCGACCAAACCCGAAGTGGTGAATTATCAGAATTATATTGGCACTTCAGCTCCAATTACTTTCAACGGTTTGGTGCGTCATTACGATATGCGTGGTGGTAGCAATATGGCGGATATT
>NZ_JBIKRX010000006.1:0-66040 GCF_044348915.1 Flavobacterium sp.
TTGCAGCAAAGAACATATGCAGGATTACCTGAATGAATACCATTTTAGATACAATAGAAGGTCAAATATGGGGACAATCTTCGATGTGTTAATGAAAAAGATGGTGAAATTTGAATAAATATCAATAGATAACAAGGGTGCTCTAAGCGCCTATACCTACTCTAAAAATATATTCGGGAGGCTTAGGTTTTTTGGCCGGTTCTCATATGAGAAGCGCACACGACCTAAAACAAAACGTGATGGGAATTGGGATTTTATGGAAAAAAGGATATTACGACCAATTTAAAAAAGAAGACCTTTCAATGGGAGTTCAATTTCAAGAAAAGATATACCATTTCTTGGAAGAAACCAATATAAAATTCACCATCAAGATCAACAATGCCGATGTTTGGGTAACTGCTTATTACTTGAATCCAAAGACTTTTGGCACTGTTCCTATGTTTTTTCTTTCGACTGATTTGCCTGAAAATGATTATTTAGCAAAATCAACTACTTTCCGTTTGTACGATTCTGATCCGATTGCAAAAATTGCGCAAACTATGGTTTTAGGACTTGGTGGCTCAAAATTATTAGACGCTTTAGATTATGAACCAGATGTTTATCACTTGAATGAAGCACACGCTGTTTCTTGTGTTTTCCACTTATACAATAAATTTAAGAGCGTCGACGCTATCCGTGAAAAAATGGTTTTCACCACGCATACACCCAAAGAAGCCGGTAACGAAAAACACAACATTCATTTATTGAACTCTTTAAGCTTCTTTGATGGAATTCCCCTTGAAACAGTGAGAGAGATAACCGGAATTCAGGATGACACTTTTAATCACACGCTAGTTGGACTACGATTGAGTCGTATTGCAAATGGCGTTTCAAAATTACACGGCGAAGTTTCTCGTGACATGTGGAAAGACTATCCGGGAATTTGCCCGATTATTCACATTACAAATGCTCAAAACAAAAATTATTGGGTAGATGCCTGGCTGGAAGAAGCCTTTAAAAACAAAGATAGAGAAGCGTTGATCAAAAGAAAAACGAGATTAAAAACTAAACTTTTTGAGATTGTTGCGGATCAAACCGGAAAGCTATTCGACCCTAATATTATAACCATTGTTTGGGCACGACGATTTGCCGATTACAAACGCCCACATTTAATTACAAGAGATTACAATCGTTTCATTCAATTATTAGAAAATATAGACAGACCAGTTCAAATTATTTTTGCTGGAAAGCCTTATCCTGCAGATTATGGTGCGATTCACAACTTTGACAACCTGACTCACATTAGCAAAAACATCAAAAATATGGCTGTTCTTGCAGGACACGAATTAAAATTATCACGCCAATTAAAAAAAGGGGCAGATGTTTGGTTGAATAACCCGAGAGTTACCCGTGAAGCATCGGGAACTTCTGGAATGACTGCAGCTATGAATGGTGCCATCAATTTTTCGACTAATGACGGTTGGGTTCGTGAATTCAAAGATTTGAATAAAACTCAAAATTCTTTTGTTTTACCAATTATTGATCACAATTTACCTACTCACGTACAAGACGATTTAGATTTAGAAAATCTATACGAAATGCTTGAAAACGAAGTACTTCCATTGTATTACAATACTCCAAAAAAATGGTGGGATATGGTAGAAACTAGTATGAGTCAAGTTTCTCCGTTTTTTGAATCAGGAAGAATGGTTGATGAATATTACAAGAAATTGTATAAATAAACAGTAGTTTAAGCTGATATAATTCAGACCTGACAGATTAAATTAGCTGTCAGGTCTTTTTTTTTACTACAAACCTGCTTTCAGAACATCTAAATTTCCCATAATAATAGTTGGGTTTTGTTTGGGATCGAGCCAGCCTACCATCAATTTCATATATTCTTCCTCTATAGCCACACAACCCGAAGTGAAAGAGGATGGTTTCAAGGACAAATGAAAAAAGATAGCACTTCCTTTTCCTTTAATAACGGGATTTGTATTGTATTCTATCACTTGGCAGTATTTATAAACATCAGTATTCAATAACAGATTTTCATACGATTTTGCTTCGGTAGCACCAACTATGTGCTTATTGTAATCGGGAGAATTTACATCGTCAATCCATTTGTCATCTTGGGTGGTTTGCTGATTTTCAAGCAATGTATTCAGTTGTTTTTCATAAGAAAATAATTTTCCCAACTTAAAAATTCCTGTTGGCGATTTTCCATCGCCTTCGACTTTTTGATTGGGTAATGCAAAACCATTTTTACCAATTCCGGCTGCAATAGGTTCTTGTTTTACTTCCCAATTTATACCCTTTTTTTCCAATGCCACAAATACTGCATTAAAACTTTCGGGTTTGTAATTGTAAACCACAAGCAATTGACTAACGTTCTCCAGTTGAATTTGGTTTTTTCTTGCAATGAATAATGCCTCTTCAATGGCAGAAATCTTGGTTTGCGATTGCACTTTGAAAGGCGCAAAAACGATTATAAAAAAGAGCATTAATTGTGCTGAATGTTTCATATAAGTACGGTTTTAAAATCTTTTATAAAGAAACCCATTTAAAATTTCAAAATAAAAAATAAAAGTAAGATAAATAGATGGTTAATTTACTAGTTAGTCAACGAAAAGTCAAATAACACGTCGTTACTTTCTATTTATTAGGATTTCATTCGTAAATTCATTTTATTTGAGAAATATATCCCAAATCTACACCAATGACATCTTATTCCATCCACGAAATTAATGAAGTTTTAAAGGGTATCATTGTTGGAGATACAACTCTAAGAATAACTGCTCCAGAGCAGTTAGATCAAGCTACTGCATCGGAAATTTCTTTTATTGGCCACAAAAAATACGAAAAATTTTGGGAATCATCGAATGCGTGTGCCGCTGTTGTCAACGAAGATATTTCGATAGAACCCGGTGAAAACAAAGTTTTTATTAAGGTAAAAAATGCCGATTTAGCTATGTCTCAAATCTTAGCGTTATTTGCTCCTCCTACTCCATTATTTAACATTGATATTCATCCAAAATCTATAATTGATGAAACGGCTATTCTAGGGACAGGAAGCCGAATTGGTGCGGGAAGTTATATAGGTCCAAAAGTACAAATTGGAGAAAATGTTACCATTTATCCCAATGTAACTATCCTTGACGAATGTACTATTGGAAACAACACGATAATTTGGCCAGGAGCAGTGATTCGCGAACGTTGCCATATTGGAAGTGATTGTATTATCCATCCCAATGCTACTATCGGCGCAGACGGTTTTGGATTTCGTCCCGACCCGCAAAGAGGTTTAGTCAAAATTCCACAAATTGGTAATGTAATCATTGGAAACAATGTCGAAATTGGTGCTAATTCTTGCGTTGATAGAGGGAAATTTAGTTCTACAGTTTTAGGCGACGGGTGTAAAATTGACAATTTAGTGCAAATAGGTCACAATAGTAAATTAGGAAAATTCTGCATCATGGCAGGGAATTCTGGATTAGCAGGCTCGGTAACCTTAGGTAACGGAGTAATCATTGGCGGAAGCGCCTCGATAAAAGACCATACGACCATTGGCGATGGAGCCATTGTTGGAGCTGGATCGGGAGTTACGGGCGATATTCCAGCTGGAAAAACGATGTTGGGTTATCCTGCAGTTGAAGCTCGTGATGCCTTGAAACAATGGGCTATTTTGAAAAGATTAGTAAACGAAGGAAAATCAAAATAAAAAAAGTCGGGATGACTGGATTCGAACCAGCGACCCCTAGCACCCCATGCTAGTACGCTACCTGGCTGCGCTACATCCCGAGTGCTGCAAATTTATTTTTTTATAATGGGTTATCAAAATTTATATCAGATTTTTGATTTCAGATTTTTGAAAAATTATGCAAAGATTTACTTCGTCTGTTCGCTATGCTCGGATCACAGATTTTCATTTTTTTTTTTGCCGTTAGACTATGCGGTTATTCCCTCTTTAGGGGTTAGGGGGCTAATAGTTTTTTTTGTATTTTAGCCCAGTATTTTCTAAACCCAACCTAAAAATGGATTTAAACTTCAACAAAAACGAAGATCACAATAAACTCCTTCTGTCAGAACTCAAACTTAAATTTGCCAAAATCAAACTTGGAGGAGGCGAAAAACGAATCGAAAAATTACATTCCGAAGGAAAAATGACGGCTCGAGAACGGGTTGATTATTTACTCGACAAAGGAAAATCGATAGAAATTGGTGCTTTTGTTGGAGAAGGAATGTACAAAGAATATGGTGGTTGTCCTTCTGGTGGTGTTGTCGTGAAAATGGGACACATAAAAGGAAAACAATGTATTGTTGTTGCCAATGATGCCACTGTTAAAGCAGGTGCTTGGTTTCCAATTACAGCGAAGAAAAATTTAAGAGCGCAAGAAATCGCGATGGAAAATAGAATTCCAATAATCTACTTAGTCGATTCTGCTGGTGTATTTCTGCCTTTGCAAGACGAAATTTTCCCAGACAAAGAACACTTTGGACGCATATTCAGAAACAATGCATTGATGAGCAGTATGGGAATTACCCAAATTTCGGCAGTTATGGGAAGTTGTGTTGCTGGCGGTGCTTACCTTCCTATAATGAGTGACGAAGCTTTGATTGTTGACAAAACAGGCAGTATTTTCTTGGCCGGAAGTTATTTAGTTAAAGCTGCTATAGGTGAAAATATCGACAATGAAACCCTTGGTGGAGCAACAACACATTGCGAGATTTCTGGTGTTACAGATTACAAAGCCAAAGACGATAAAGACGCTTTAGATAAAATAAAAAATATTGTTGACAAAATTGGCGATTTCGATAAGGCAGGTTTTAGCCGTTTGAAGGCCGAAAAACCAGCACTGAACGAAAAAGAAATCTACGGAATTTTGCCAAAAGCTCGAAATGAACAATACGATATGATGGATATCATCAGTCGATTGGTCGACAACTCCGCGTTTGAAGCCTATAAGGACGGTTACGGACAAACTATCATCACCGGTTATGCGAGAATAGATGGCTGGGCGGTTGGAATTGTTGCCAATCAGCGGAAAGTTCTGAAAAGGGAAACGGGTGAAATGCAGTTTGGAGGTGTCATTTATTCTGATTCTGCAGACAAAGCCACTCGATTTATTGCCAATTGCAACCAAAAGAAAATACCATTGGTTTTCTTGCAAGACGTCACCGGATTTATGGTAGGTGCCAAATCGGAACATGGCGGAATTATAAAAGATGGTGCCAAAATGGTAAATGCAGTTTCTAATTCGGTGGTGCCAAAATTTACTGTAATAATAGGGAATTCCTATGGTGCGGGGAATTACGCCATGTGCGGAAAAGCGTATGACCCAAGATTGATAATAGCCTGGCCAAGTGCCGAACTCGCGGTTATGGGAGGAACTCAAGCCGCAAAAGTATTAGCGCAAATAGAAGCGTCTTCGCTAAAAGCAAAAGGAGAAATTGTCGACGAAGCTTTGGAAAAAGAATTATTCGACAAAATAAAAGCACGCTATGATGCACAAACCTCCCCTTATTATGCCGCATCTAGACTTTGGACCGATGCAATCATTGATCCTTTAGAAACTAGAACTTGGATATCGATGGGTATCGAAGCAGCCAACCACTCTCCTATCGAAAAGAAATTCAATTTGGGTGTGATTCAAGTTTAAAAACACTCCTTATAATTTAAATGTGTTTTATTGCTTTCTTAGTTTAAAATCAGTAACTTAGTGCAACATTTTAAACTTAATTACTATGAACAATGTAAAACATTTGAATAAATGGGCCAATGCGCACACTTATTTCTCAGTAGATTTAGTTCGGATGGCACTTGGCGTTATTTTGTTTTTAAAAGGAATCTCTTTTATTACAAATACCCAATACTTAGCGGATTTATTGTCACCGATTGAACGTATTGGTGGCGGAATGATTTTATTGCATTATGTGGCTTCAGCCCACATTTTGGGAGGTATTTTGATTTTCTTTGGTTTACTTACAAGATGGGCAATAATTGTACAATTGCCTATATTAATTGGTGCTATTATCATCAATTTTATGGGACAAATGCACACCCAAAATTTATTGTTTTCTCTTATAACTCTTGGATTCTGTATTGCATTTATAGTTTACGGTAGCGGAAAACATTCTGCCGATTACTATTTCAAAATGCAAGAATAATTCACAAAAAAGAGAGGGCTGCTGCCCTCTCTTTCCTTCTATTTTTATAAATTTTACAAAGACGAAATGCTATCCTTTCGCCTAATTTTCCCCGTCGCAGTTTCTTGAAACTTAGGAATAAAAACAATTTCTTTGGGGATCTCGAATTTATTCAAAACATTGAATACAGCATCTTCGATAACCATTGGCGCTCCCTCAACATAAAGCACGGCTCTTTCACCTAAGTCCGCATCGGCTTTACCAAAGACAAAATAACGTCGAGGAATTAGTGTAGAAAGCTTTTCTTCAATATGCTCTGGCATTAATTTTATCCCACCGCTATTTATAATATTGTCATATCTACCTTCCCAAATGAATTGAGTATCCGAAATCAACTTTACAACATCATTCGTAACTATGGCGTTTTTATTTATTTTTTTGGCTTTTACGACTAAACAATTCCGATCATCCACAGAAACAGTTACACTAGGTAAGGTTGTAAATGCAACTGCACCTACTTTCTTTGCAGCGATGTGCGTAATAGTTTCCGTCATACCGTAGGTCTCATAAACCTCTATCGGCAATTTCACCAACGCGTCTTCCAAAGGTTTATGAATTCTTACCCCTCCAATGATCAATTTCTTAATCCTTTTTTGCTTTAACTTTTTCAATGAGTTTTTTGCCTGAAGAGGTACCATTGCGCAAAAATCGAAATCTTCATCAATTTTATCTAATGGATTAGAATTCGGCTCCACAAATTTCATGTCTAGTCCCAGAATAAAAGAACGAACCCACATCATTTTTCCCGCAACGAAATTGGTTGGCAAACAATGTAGCATGGTATCTCCAGGCTCTAAACCAAAGAAATCCCCTGTTGCCAATGCAGAATCAAGCATGGCTTGTTTTTCAATTCGAATAATTTTTGGTGTACCTGTAGTCCCAGATGTACTCAATTCGATATAGGATTTTTCATCAAACCAATCCAACAAGAAAGTGCCAATATGCTGCTCGAAAGGCTTTCCTTCTTTAATAAAACAATAGGCTACATAGAACATTTCTTCTCTAGAAATGTGAATCCCATTCAATTTAAAACGGTTGTGAATATTTTTATAGGTTATCTGATGCATTGTGTTGTGTTGTATTTGTAGTTTGTAAAATGAGAGGCTGGATTTTACCAAAAAGTTTTGCTTTCCAATCCGTCCAATTGTATCTCTTTGCAAATATAAATAAGATTATCGGATACACAATTACAATTGAAACTATCATTTCATTTAATATATCAGCTGGATTCTCGACTCCTGAATATCTGAAAAGGGCATCAGTGTGAATCGCTGAATAATCTGAAGTTATCAATAGAGCTGCCATCAAATTATTACCAAAATGAAATCCCAAAGCCAACTCCAAACTTTCATCCATCAAAGTCATGATACCCAATAAAAAACCCGTTCCTATATAAAAAAACATCACTCCAAAACCCATTTTAGCCACCTCAGGATTCGCGCTATGAAACAATCCAAATACAACCGATGTTACAATCAATGGAAACCATCTATTTCGTGCCATTATGCCAATTTGTTGCATTAAATACCCTCTGAATAAATATTCTTCGAGACCAATTTGAAAAGGAAAAAGCAACAAACTGATAATAAATAACACGAAAAATTTTAAAGGATTAAAATTCCAAACAATATTCGAATTATCGACAAAATACGAAACAACAAAAACCCCAATGGTAGACAGCACAACCAATGCAAAGGAAAAGAAAAACCGAGAATAATCTATTTTAGTCCTTGATGTTGTAAGCGAAAGAATATCCCTATGATGCAAATTTCGGACAAACAAAAGCAACAAACCCAACAAAAAAACAAAGGGCATCAAATTGATAAAAAGCGAGACGTTATTGGGGATTTCTCCCATCGACTTGTATATCGCATCGATCTCTTCTTTAGACATCATAAAATAAGCAATAAAATTACCTATAAAAATTCCTGCCGTGCAGACAGTAGTTATTACAACTCGCCACCACGAATTTATTCCCTTATAAGCTTGTTCGATAAACATATTTTAAATGGATTGAATTAAAATCACCTTAACTTTTCTATTGGAATACCGAAATTAACTTAATTTTCTGTTTTTATGCTTTACTTTGCCGAAAAATTAAAAACATTGTTTATGATTCAAATTTATCACAATTCCCGTTGCACAAAATCCCGAGAATGTCTCGCTTTTCTTGAAGATTCTGGAAAAGAATATGAAGTGATTAAATACTTGGAAGATGTTCCTAGTTTTGACGAACTTAAGTCAATCATCGAAAAATTAGAGATAAACCCAATTGAATTAGTACGCCAAAAAGAGAAAATTTGGATTGAAAACTTTAAAAACACCACAATGTCGGACGAAGCAATCATTCAAGCAATGATTGAGAATCCAATTTTAATAGAAAGACCAATTGTAATTAATGGAAATAAAGCTGTAATTGCTAGACCTCTAGAAAAAACTAACTCCATTTTATAGTAGTATTAAAGATTAACAAACCTTTGTGATTTGTTCCTTAAACCAAAAACTACTTTTGCATTCTAACTGTAAAAAAAAGACACCTTTTGATGAGAAACCTTAAATCTATTTGCGCTTTACTATTGATATTTACTACGATAAATCATTTTGCACAACAAAAACCTCCAGTCCCAAAAATAAAAATCACTGGAAAAGTAATCGAAAAAGTGAGCAAACAGCCACTCGAATACGCTACAATTAAAATTACTAATGAAACTTCAACCAAATCTATCGGTGGAGGAATTACAAATCCAAAAGGAGAATTTAGTGTTGATGTTATTCCTGGTACTTATGATATTAAAATAGAATTTATATCGTTTAAACCCATAGTAATCAAAGACCGTAAACTTCTTGAAAAGACTAATTTAGGTCAAATTGCACTCGAAGAGGATGCAACCCAACTCAATGAGGTGCAAGTTCGAGCCGAAAAAACCACGGTCGAAATAAAATTGGATAAAAAAGTATATAGTGTTGGAAATGATTTAATGGTCAAAGGAGGAACGGTAAGTGACGTGCTGAATAATATTCCATCTGTATCCGTCGATGCTGAAGGAGCCATAAGCTTAAGAGGCAACGAGAGCGTAACTATTTTTATAGACGGAAAACCTTCAAACGCCGTCAATATTAACGAAGCCTTGCGATTAATTTCTGCGGATGCTATCGATAAAGTCGAAGTAATTACCAATCCATCAGCGCGATATGATGCTGAAGGTGGCGCTGGAATTTTGAATATCATTCTAAAAAAAGGAAAAAATCAAGGATTCAATGGGACTTTTATTGGCGCATTAGGTACCCCAAAAAACAATAGCCTAGGCGGAACTTTAAATTACAAAAAAGAAAAATACAATTTATTCACCAATCAAGGATATGCTGATAGATTAGCCTTGGGGAATGCGCTAAACGAAACTACATATCTGAACCCAAAACCAAACTCTCCTAGTTTAATCAAAGAAACAAGAGATGGAGAGAATAAAAGCAAAAGCTACAACGGAAACCTCGGCATTGAATTGTTTTTAAACAACTCGACTACTTGGACCAATTCTATCAATTACAGAAACAGTAACGAAACAAATTTAGAGGACGTATATTACGACAATCAATATGCCGACCCCTCTAATAACGACAATAGAACTCGAGTTAGCAATGGAGAAAATAGAGAAGAAGATTTCGAATTCAAATCCAATCTTCAAAAAAAGTTCAAAAAAGACGGCCACAAATTAGATGTTGATGTTCAAATTTCTAATAACAACGAAAAAGAACTGGCCGATATCGTGGACAGTCAAAACGGGAACGATTTTACGGAAAACAAACAAAAAAATACGCGTCAATTGTATCAATTGGATTATGTGCTACCTTTTAGTAAAGGGAGCCAGTTCGAAGCAGGATACCGCGGTAGTTTCGTCAATAACTTAACCGATGTCACTGTTTTTAATAATGGTTCTATTAATACTGACTTTACCAACAAATTAGAATATATCGAAAACGTAAATGCTTTCTACACCCAATATGGACTAAAAGTAAACAAATTTTCTTACCTCTTTGGCCTTCGTTGGGAAGACACGAATGTGGATGTGAATCAATTTACCACTAGTGATTTTAACAAAAAAAGATACAATAACTTCTTTCCATCGGCTTTTGTCACCTATGAAATTTCAGAAGAAAGTAGTTTGTCGTTGAGTTATAGCCGACGAATCTCACGACCAAGAGGAAGATTTATCAATCCCTTTAGCAATTATTCGAGTAACATCAACATCTTTCAAGGGAATCCTGATTTAGATCCCGCAATGACCAACGCTATCGATTTTGGATTCTTAAAAAAATGGGGGAAATTTTTGCTAAGCACCTCGCTGTACAATAACCGAACTACCGATGCTTTCCTTTTTGTTCGAATAAACTCGGGAACAGAAGTCAACGGAGTGCCAGTCATTATCTCAACTCCCATCAATGTAGCCACCGAAAACCGACTTGGATTTGAGTTCAACCTCAATTACTCACCCTATAAATGGTGGAAATTGAATAGTAATTTCAATTTTTTCAACATAGAAACCAATGGAGACTACACCTACACCGATTTTAATAATGTTGAAATCACACAAAATTTCGATCAAAAAACAACTTCTTGGACAGCTAGATTAAATTCAAAAGTGACTTTGCCTGCTAAAATCGATTGGCAAACGAATATGAATTACTTTGGAGATCAGAAAACGGCACAGGGTAAATTTATAGGCATTTTCGCAATGAATTTAGGATTTAGTAAAGATGTTTTAAAGGATAAAGCAACGGTCGCATTCAATGTTAGCGATGTTTTTAATACCAGAAAAATGAAAATGGAAGTTCTAATCCCGGGCGTTATCGATGCTTATTCTGAAAGACAGAGAAATGTGCGGCAATTTACCCTTTCGTTTACCTATCGATTGAACAAATCGAAAAACGAAAGAGAAAAACAACCACGACGCGAAATGGAAGAAGGTGGTGGTGATATGCCAGGATAAGAAGCAAAAACAATAGTTATTGCATTTACATCTTAGCAATTTAAGAAAGACCTATGAAAATTATACTTCATAGGTCTTTTTTTATAATCTCCTTTTTGAATGCATAAAATATTCATCCGAAGTACTATCTTAGCTTTAAATTAAATCAAAAATCTACCAAATTATAGTTATGACAAACATACTAGTTTTAGGAGCAGGAATGGTTGGCAGCACAATGGCTGCCGATTTATCAAAAAAACACAAGCTAACCATCGCAGATAAAAACATTGAACGATTAGAATATATCAAAGGAAAACATCCGAGTATTTCCATTGTTCACCTTGATGTAAGCGACAGAGAAAAGCTCAAATCTGCACTTTCAACTTTCGATTTTGTAGTTTGTGCCGTTCCTGGATTTTTGGGTTTCCAAACCATTAAAACCATTATTGAAGCAGGTAAAAATGTCGTGGACATCTCTTTTTTTCCAGAGAATGCGCTCGAATTAGACGCCTTGGCAAAATCAAATGGAGTCACAGCCATAGTTGATTGTGGCGTAGCTCCCGGAATGCACAATATCATTTTGGGCTATTATAATGAAAAATTGAAGTTGACTGACTTCGAAACCTTGGTTGGTGGTTTGCCAAAGGTCAAAAAATGGCCGTTCAATTACAAAGCCCCTTTTTCTCCTAGTGATGTAATCGAAGAATATACACGTCCGGCTCGGTATGTCGAAAACGGAAATATCATCATTCGAGACGCTCTAACCGACTGTGAATTAATTGAATTTGACCAAGTGGGAACCTTAGAATCCTTCAACTCTGACGGATTACGTTCGATATTGTTTACGATGCCTCATATCAAGAATATGAAGGAAAAAACATTGCGATACCCTGGTCACGTCGAATATGTGAAAGTCTTAAAAGACAGTGGGTTCTTTAGCGAAAAGAAAATAACAATAAACGGAACCGAAATTTCGCCGCTTGATTTCACTAGCAAAATCCTTTTCAACGAATGGAAATTAGGCGAAACTGAACAAGAACTCACAGTAATGCGCGTCTCAATGAAAGGCGAAAATAAAAATGGAGAAATCGAAGAAGTGGTTTATAACTTATACGATGAATACTGTCCTGAAACGCAAACTTCGTCGATGGCGAGAACCACAGGATATACTGCAACGGCTGTTGCGAACCTATTTTTAGAAGGATTATTTACGGAAAAAGGAATTTTTCCTCCAGAATTAATTGGCAAACACGAACCTTGTTTTGACTACATTTTGAACTATTTAGCAGCGCGAAATGTTCACTATGTAAAAACGACGACCGTACAAAAATCATAAGTTATAATTCTTTTCAATATCTTTGAAACCTAATTTACACCTAATGAAAAACTCACAAATCCTTGTTCTATTCCTAATCGGAGCAGTGCTTACAGTTATTGGTGCTTTATTCAAAATTACGAACGAGCGAAAAGATTGGACAACTTTCTTTCTTATCATCGGGATGACCTTTGAGGCCGTAGCCGCTGTTTTATTGGTTATTAAATTATTTAAGAAAAACAAATCCGACTCATTTTTGGATAGCTAATTGTATTTCAATGAACATCAAGCTTATCGCCATTGGCAAAACCGATAATAAAAATTTACAGTCCTTGATTGACGAGTATCAAAAACGATTGTCGTTTTACATTAAGTTCGATTTAGAGATAATTCCGGACATCAAGAATGTAAAAAACTTGTCGGAAAGCCAGCAAAAAGAAAAAGAAGGCGAATTGATTTTAGCCAAAATCAGCCCTACAGACCAATTGATTTTATTGGACGAAAACGGAAAAACTTTTTCTAGTGTAAAATTTTCAGAAGAATTGCAGAAGAAAATGAATTCAGGAGTAAAAACTTTGGTATTTGTTATTGGCGGCCCTTATGGATTTTCGGAAACGGTTTATGCCAAAGCACAAGGGAAAATCTCTCTTTCGCTAATGACATTTTCCCACCAAATGGTGCGTTTGTTTTTTATTGAACAATTGTATCGTGGTTTTACGATTTTAAAGAATGAACCGTATCATCACCAGTAAAAAAAGTGGACAGTAGGCAGTTTTTAGTAATCAGAGATTTGTCAGTACCCATTTTGTCATTCCGTAGGAATCTCATAAGAGAATTCCATTTTCATAATTAGTAGATAAATTCTTCTTTATTTTGAATTTTTATACTTTGAATGAAAATTTCATTCTGAATATAACTTCCATAACTCATATTTTCATCAAACCCGAATCTAATAATATTGGTCTTATCTTTAAAACTATTTAAAAAATGTTTTAATTCTTCTCGATTACCTGGGGTTCCATCTACAAAAATTTGATTTTTTTTAGAAAAAAACACGATAAAACTAGACAACGGCTTCCCCATTTTATAATTCACTTTCGTAAAAGGCAGAAACGCCATATTCTTCCCTATACTATCCGCATACGAATAATAATTTTCGGCAGCTTCGTTTTTGTGAGCTGAATTTCGCTTTTTTTCTTGCAATTTTATCACTTCAGGAATTACTAATCGCAAGGGCAATCGCTTGTCTATATTAAAAATCTCGTTGGTGGAACTAATCGCATTGTTCCGATTGACTTCCGCCAAAGTGTCTTTGCCTTGGGTATTAAAGAAAATGTAAATCGGTGAATGGTCTTTCACATCCGAAACTACTGTTGTGTTTGATTTTGGCAACAAAACATCTTTCTTTTCACCACAAGAAAACAAGATTAAAAGAACAACAAGCGAAAAATATTTCATTATTGATTGTTAATTTTATTATACAAACTCACACATTCCACCGCTTCTTTTACATCGTGCACACGTAGAATTTTAGCACCTTTCGTCAAGGCAATCGAATTCAAAACTGTGGTTCCATTCAAAGCCTCATCGGCAGTAGAATTTAAGGTTTTATAAATCATTGATTTTCTCGAAAATCCAGCCAACAAAGGCAATTCCAAGATTTCGAACAGTTCCATTTTTTGTAAAACTTCATAATTTTGATCCAAAGTTTTGGCAAAACCAAAGCCCGGATCGATGATCAAATCGTTGATTCCGAAACTTCTCGCATTAGCCACTTTTTCAGAAAAATAGAAAAGAATTTCTTTGACAATATCCTCATAACTCGTCATCTTTTGCATCGTTTCGGGAGTGCCTCGCATATGCATCAT
The DNA here is from genome assembly GCF_044348915.1 of Flavobacterium sp. Lineage (GTDB taxonomy): Bacteria > Bacteroidota > Bacteroidia > Flavobacteriales > Flavobacteriaceae > Flavobacterium. The sequence goes on from NZ_JBIKRX010000006.1 coordinate 14,334, forward strand.
TATATAAGGAACATTGTATTGTGCAATCGTTTCTAGCATTTTGTCATCTAAATTTCCAGCAGAAATATCATTAATTATTGCCGCACCATTCTCTATACAAATTTTGGCGACTTCGCTTCTAAACGTATCTACAGAAAGTAAGGCCTCAGGATAATATTCCAAAATAAGATTAATAATAGGAATGATCCTTTGCAGCTCCTCTTCTTCCGAAACATATTCGGCACTCGGTTTACTAGAATAGGCACCAACATCGATGAATGTAGCTCCCTCATTGAGCATCTTTCCGACTTTAGTCAGCATTTCACTGTTGCTTTTATACATCCCACCATCATAAAACGAGTTAGGAGTCACATTCAAAATTCCCATAACTTTGGGAGTTGTCAAATCGATAAGTTGTCCTTTGCAGTTTATAGTCATCGTAAATAAATTTCGTTAATCATCTTACTTAAAACAAAATAATTATCCTTATTTTTGTGACAAATATACACCAATAAATGAACATTACTTCACATCAATACGATAGCGTAATTGCAATTTGTCGCTCGCTATTTAACAATAAAATGAAAGATTATGGTAGCGCTTGGCGTATTTTGAGATTACCTTCGCTAACCGACCAGATCTTTATCAAAGCACAAAGAATAAGAAGTTTACAAGAAAACGAAGTCCGAAAAATAGACGAAGACGAAACTGGCGAATTCATCGGAATTATCAATTATTCTATTATGGCGTTGATTCAATTGGAATTAGGCGTGGTTGATCAGCCCGATTTGAATGTCGAAGAAGCTACTCAATTATATGATGAAAAAGTAAAATTGACCAAAGATTTAATGGAAGCCAAAAACCACGATTACGGTGAAGCTTGGCGCGAAATGCGAGTAAGTTCTTTGACCGATTTGATTCTTCAAAAATTACTTCGCGTGAAACAAATCGAAGACAATAAAGGAAAAACTTTGGTTTCAGAAGGGATTGATGCGAATTACCAGGATATGATAAATTATGCTGTTTTCGCGTTGATATTAATGAAAAAATAAATTTAAATCTTTTTCAAAGTCTCTACTTTGCAAAAGAAATTTTTTAATAAAAAAAGCAATGAAATCATTCATCACCCAATTCTCAAGACTTTTTGTCGGGATTTTATTCATTATTTCAGGATTAATAAAACTCAACGATCCGTTAGGTTTTTCGTATAAATTAGACGAATATTTTAGCGAGCCTGTTTTTAATATGCCGTTTTTTGTGCAGTTCACATTGGCAATAGCCTTGTTTTTGGTTATTTTAGAAGTAGTTTTAGGCGTAATGTTGCTCATTGGTTACAAAACAAAATGGACAATTTGGAGTCTGTTGCTTTTGGTAGTTTTGTTCTCATTTCTGACTTTTTACTCTGCTTATTTTGATGTAGTAAAAGACTGTGGATGCTTTGGCGATGCACTGCATTTGACTCCTTGGCAATCTTTTTCGAAAGATCTTATTCTGTTGTTTTTTATTCTAATTTTATTTTACAATCAAAAATACATTAAGCCCCTATTTTCGAAAAATATTCAAAATCTTTTGGTACTCACAAGCATTGCTTTAAGTGCTATTATGGGATATTGGGTTATCAATCATTTGCCTTTGAAAGATTTCAGACCTTATCAAGTGGGAACAAACATCCGAAAATCAATGGAAATTCCCGACAGCGCTCCTAAAAGTGTTATTGAAATGATTTTCATCTATAAAGTGAATGGAGTTGACAAAGAGTTTACCGAAAAAGATTTGATGAATCTACCAGCAGGAGCTGAATTTGTTGATAGAAAAGATAAAATTATTGTGCAAGGTTACGTCCCTCCAATTCACGATTTCAAATTAACGTTAGACGGAGAAGATCAAACCGAATCGGTATTATCGAAAGAGAAATCGCTCTTGATTGTGGCTTACGATCTAGAAAAAGCAAATGTTTCGGGCTTGCAAAAAATCAATGAATTGCATAAAAAAGCAACCGCCAAAGGATATTACGTAGCCATTTTGACTGGCTCGACAACAGATGTGATTTCGAATGTGAAAAAACAATACAATTTCAATTTTAATTGCTTATTTTGCGATGCTACAGCATTAAAAACTGTCGAAAGAGCGAATCCAAGTTTTGTTGTTCTAAATTATGGAACCGTGACACAAAAAGTGCATTATAATGACATTGAAGATTTAAAATTATAACTTATAATTCCATATTTATTTATGAGCACTAGAAGAGAAAGAAAGAAAAAGAAATTGCTATTGTTTTTTATCAGTTGCATTGTATTTGGAATTGGGTACTATATTCTAAATGTTGTGTCAAAGATTTATGAAGTCCCTTTAGGCTTAACTTTTCACGTTGTTTTCGGATGCACCTTAATGGCAATATCTGGAATTTATATAGGCTATACTACCAAGCAATTGTTATTTCCAAAGAAAAGAAAAAGAACCAAAAGAGTCTATTTAGACGAGAACTCCGATGAGAATTCTAAGTAAATAGCAGCCATCCTTTATCCTTATATACAACATTTGAGTACGAAATCGAAATAGTACAAATCCCTGAAATAATGCATTTTAGTCTTCGCTTTTTTGTTTTAAAAATGTAACTTTGGGAAAAATTTTTAAGATGAAAAAAATACTTCTCTTCTTTATTGCAGTAGCAAGTTTTTCTTGTTCGCAGGCGCAAAAAAATTCTTTTTCCAAAGAAGCGTTATCAGAAACTTTGTTGGCCAATGATGGAAAACAAGTTGCTTTTAAAAACATTCTAAAAAGCCATAAAGGCAAGCCACTTGTCATCGAAGTTTGGGCGTCTTGGTGTGGAGATTGCATAAAAGCAATGCCAAAAATCAAAGAGTTACAAGCCAACAATCCGCAAGTAGATTATGTATTCATTTCAATGGACAAAACTGCCGACAAATGGAAAGAAGGAATCGCAAAACACGGAATTGTCGGAGATCATTATATGGCAAACGATCAAATGAAAGGTGTTTTCGGAAAAGCAATTGACTTAGATTGGATTCCGAGATATATTATCCTTGATAAAACCGGGAAAATTGTAATTTACAGAGCTATTGAAACTGATTTTGATAAAATAAATGACGAATTAAGTAAATTGTAAAACGATAGTTATAATTAACCATAGCCAACGGTTTCAACCGTTGGATAAAAAATAAAAAAATTAGAAACATTATTATCAAATAAATAACACAATTAAAATGAGAAAGAAGATTGTTGCAGGAAACTGGAAAATGCATAAAAATGCAACTCAAACCGTAGAATTATTAAACGAATTAAAAACTCAAGTATCAACTGAAAATACAGCTCAAGTAATTGTAGCTCCAACTTTTGTCAATTTGGCTTTGGCAACTAGCCTTTTGGATTCAACTCCAATCCAAGTGTCTGCACAAAATATGCATCAAGCAGAAAGTGGCGCTTACACTGGCGAAATCGCTGCCGATATGCTAAAAAGCGTTGGTGTAAATACCGTAATCCTTGGACATTCAGAACGTAGAGCTATTTTTCACGAAACCGATGCCTTGATTGCTAGCAAAGTAGACACGGCTTTACAACACGATATGACTGTTATTTTTTGCTTTGGCGAAGAATTAAAAGACCGTCAATCGAAAACTCATTTCAATATTGTTGAAAACCAATTGAAAGATGGTTTGTTTCACCTTCAAGCTAAAGATTGGAAAAAAATTGTTTTGGCTTATGAACCTGTTTGGGCTATTGGAACTGGAGAAACTGCTAGTCCAGAACAAGCACAAGAAATGCACGAATTCATCAGAGAAACGGTTCGCAAAGCTTTTGGAAGCGATATAGCCGAAGATGTTTCAATTCTATATGGTGGAAGTGTAAAACCAGACAATGCCAAAGAAATTTTCTCTAAACCAGATGTTGATGGAGGTCTAATTGGTGGGGCAGCACTAAATGCTAAAGATTTCTTAGCAATTGTAAACGCTATCTAAAAAATAAAATTTATTTTTTGTAAATATCCTCGATTATGAAAATAGTCGGGGATTTTTTTGTGGAATTATAGCTAACATTCCTCTAATTGACATTAGAATTACGTATATTTGAGAAACTCCAGGTATTTCAAAAAAGTTTATCAAGTAAAGCGATGTTGACCAATAAGAATTCTTTTTCTACTTCTGAAAAAATCACGCTGGTACATAGCGGTGAAGACTATTTTTCCCGTTTGGAAAGCCTTATTTTCAAAGCGCAAACTGAAATCCATATTCAAACCTATATTTTTGATTATGATACTACAGGCAAAAAAATAATTGCGGCTTTACAAAAAGCGGCTTCTCGAAAGGTAAAAATCAACATTCTCATTGATGGTTTTGGCTCCTTGTCCTTTCCAACAGAGATCATAAACGAACTCAAAAACGAAGGAATTGACATTAGAATCTTCTCCCCTTTTTTCTCTTTGAATTCTTTGTACATTGGCAGAAGATTACACCAAAAAATAGTCGTTGTCGATGCTAAAACGGCATTAATTGGAGGTATCAATATCGCCGACAAATACCACGGAACAGAGAAAACAGCACCTTGGCTCGACTATGCGGTAGAAATCAATGATGAAAATATAGCAGAATCGTTACAGAAATTGTGTAGAGATATCTATTTCAAGAATAGAATTATCCGAAGAAAAAAAATCATTTCAAATTATGAAAACGGACAAGTAAATAGTATTTCTGTGCTTCAAAATGACTGGCTAAAAAGAAAAAATGAAATTTTCAAAACCTACATCAACAAAATCAATACTGCCGAAAAAGAAATTGTAATTGTCAGTAGTTATTTTCTTCCGGGCAAAAAATTGATTAACACACTGAAAAATGCCTCACAAAACAATGTATCCATAAAGTTGATACTTTCCGGAATATCGGATGTTCCAATGGCTAGACGAGCCAGTTGTCATTTGTACTCAAAACTTTTACGTTACAATATTGAATTATACGAATGGAAAAAATCAGTTTTGCACGGAAAATCAGCAGTGATTGACAGCAATTGGACAACCATTGGCTCTTTCAACCTCAATAATTTGAGCTCGTATGCCAGCATCGAAATGAATGTAGCCATCGATTCGGCGGAATTTGCAACCGATTATTTGGTTCATCTCCATGAAATTATCGCGCAATGTGAAAGAATTACTCCCGAAACTCTAAAATTAACCTTTGGTTTGACTTCAAAATTTAACAATTGGGTTTCGTATTGGACAGCAAGAACTATCGAAATAATGGTAACTTACCTTCCACATAAAAGATTTAGGAAATTGTATTAGAAACATCTACGTCTGCTTTTTGCAAACGGCATTTAATGCACTAAAATTGTTCAAATATAACACATACAAAACAACTCAAAATCAACAGATTATTCGTAAATTTACTATGTCCGTTTGCTGTATTAGGAGAAGTGTTCATTTTTTTATAAAAATGCAACCAAAAGATGAAAACTATTTTCAAAATAATCGATTCATTTAAGAGTTTCCTTCTTGAAATTGGAGAACTTTCTCAATTTGCTGGTCGTTTCTTTACAGAAGTTTTCAAACGTCCTTTCGAATTTAAAGAATTTCTCCGCCAATGTTATAATATGGGAAACCGTTCGCTCCTATTGGTTGCCGTAACAGGATTTATCATCGGGTTGGTTTTTACTCTACAATCACGCCCCACCTTACAGGAATTCGGAGCCGTTTCCTGGATGCCGTCAATGGTAGGCATTTCGATTATTCGAGAAATTGGCCCTATAATCACCGCATTAATTTGTGCCGGCCGCATTGGTTCTGGAATTGGCGCCGAATTAGGTTCGATGCGAGTAACGGAACAAATTGACGCCATGGAAGTTTCGGGCACAAATCCCTTTAAATACTTGGTGGTAACTCGAATTTTGGCCACTACACTAATGCTGCCAATTTTGGTGTTTTTTGGAGATTGTATTGCTATTTACGGCTCTTATTTGGTTGAAAACATTAAAGGAAATGTTTCTTTTTTGCTATACTTCAATCAAGTGTTCAATAATTTAGAATTTGGCGATTTGATTCCAGCCACGATTAAATCGTTCTTTTTTGGTTTTGCTATAGGTTTAGTAGGATGTTTCAAAGGATATAATTGCAAAAAAGGCACTGCTGGTGTTGGGCTTGCAGCGAATTCTGCTGTGGTTTTTACCTCAATGTTGCTTTTTATCATCGATTTTATTGCCGTTTTTGTAACCGATATTTTTTATGATTTATAATTATGAAAACACTTTCAAATACTAGAGAAGCCATAATTGAAATCAAAGACTTACGAAAAAGCTACGGCGACAATCACGTTTTAGACGGTTTCAATATGCAATTGGTCGAAGGCGAAAATCTGGTTATAATGGGAAAATCAGGTTCAGGCAAATCAGTAATGATAAAATGTTTGATAGGTCTCGAAGAACCCGATAGTGGCTCCATAGTCGTAATGGGTAAAAATATTGGATCACTTGAACGAGAAGAATTAGACGAATTGCGCACCGAAGTGGGTTTTCTCTTCCAAGGAAGTGCGCTTTATGATTCTATGACCGTTCGTGAAAATCTAGAATTTCCGCTCCGCCGTCATACCAAAAAATTTGGAGTAATAGAGGACACGACGCCATTGGTGATGGAAGCCTTAGAAAATGTGGGTTTAGGAAAAACAATCGATTTGATGCCTGAAGAACTTTCAGGCGGAATGAAGCGACGAATTGCACTTGCTAGGACTTTAATTTTGCAACCTAAGATTATTCTGTACGACGAACCTACCACAGGATTAGATCCCATAACCGCGAAAGAAATCATTTTGTTGATGCAATCCATCCAAAAAAAATACAACACCTCAGCCCTAATTATCACCCACGATGTAGATTGCGCTAGAGCGATAGCTAATCGGATGATTTTATTAGTAGATGGGATAAATTATGCCGAAGGTACTTTTGACGAATTACACACGTCAAATGACCCTAAAATACAAGCTTTCTTTAAATAAATTTAAAATGGAAAAAACAGCTTCACAAAAAATTAGCCTTGGCCTGTTTGTTATCATTGGATTATTGATTTTTATATTGGCCGTCTATTTCATTGGCAACAAGAAAAATATGTTTGGCGATACCAATCATCTTGAAACCGTATTTAATAATGTAAATGGCTTACAATTGGGCAATAACGTCCGATATTCAGGAATTAGTGTCGGAACTGTTCGGGGAATCGAAATGATCAACGATACGACAATCCGTGTCGATATGATTATTGACAAATCTGTTTTTTTCTACATCAAAAAAGATGCAATTGCTACCATTGGCTCTGACGGATTGGTTGGGAATATGATTATAAACATTATTCCAGGAAAAGGCAATCAACCTTCGGTGACATCAGGTGACGAGATTCGTTCCTACAATCGCATTCGAACTGAAGATATGTTAAGCACCCTGAATGTAACCAATCAGAACGCAGCTGCCCTTACTGCTAATTTGCTAAAAATCACCAACGAAATTATTAAAGGCAAAGGAACAATCGGAACGCTGCTGAACGACACCAGCGTTTCTAAAGACCTTGCAGAAACAATACTAAACTTAAAATTAACCACTAAAAGTGCTTCAGAATCAGTAACAAAAATAGATCAACTTATAGTTTCACTTGATAATAAAAATAATGTTTTAGGAGTGGTAAAAGATACCGCTGTTGCCAGCGATTTAAAAAAGACTATTGCCAACTTACGAAAGTCATCAACTGAAATTAACAAAGTAGTTGCAAACCTAAACGCCACAATTCTCAATATAAAGGAAGGAAAAGGCGCTATCAATTACCTTACAAACGACCCTGGACTAGTAAACAAAATTGATTCTACGATGACTAACATCAATGCTGCCAGCATCAAACTAAACGAAGATTTGGAAGCGATGCAACATAGTTTTCTGCTTCGTGGCTATTTCAAAAAACAGGACAAAGAAAAAGCTAAAGCAGCAGAAAATAAAAAGTAATATTCTAATTTAAATACTTTTTAAAGCAGTAATCAGCAAATCGATGTCTTCTTTGGTATTAAAATGACTTAAAGAAATGCGCAAGCTAGGTTTTTTCAAATCGTCACTCGAAAGCATTTCGGCCAAAACGTGCGAGGGCTTTATACTTCCCGATTGACAAGCACTGCCGCGAGACACAGCAATTCCTTTCATATCCAAGTGAAACAAAATCATTGCAGTTTTAGCATCGGGAAAAGGTAACAATACATTTAAAATAGTATAAATTCCATCCGAAGTTCCATTGATTTCAAATACTGGAAATTCGATTTCTAATTGAGTAACCAAATAACTTTTCAACTCCTGAATGTGATTTCTTTCGGTTTCTAAATTAGCATCAGAAAGCTCCAAAGCCTTTGCCATTCCGGCAATTTGATGCACTGCTTCCGTACCGGGACGCAAACCTTTCTCTTGTTCACCACCATAAAATAAAGGCTTTAATCCTGAATTTTTCTTGATGAATGCAAAACCAATTCCTTTTGGCCCGTGGAATTTATGAGCACTCGCCACCATAAAATGAATAGGTATCGATTTTAAATCAATTTCCAACTTACCAACAGATTGCACCATATCTGAATGAAAAAGCGCATTGTGTTGCTCACAAATCCGCCCAACTTTTTCAATTTCTAAAATAGACCCAATTTCGTTATTGACGTGCATTAAGCTCACTAAAGTTTTAATGTCTTGCGAAAGCAAATCGACCAAATCCGTCAAATCGATTTCTCCATTGTGCTTCACAGCAACAAAGTCAACTTGAATATCGAACTCTTCTTTTAGATGTTCAACTGTATATAAAACAGCGTGATGCTCTATTTTACTTAAAACAATTCTTTCAATTTTCAAATCCCGAACTGCAGAGCGAAGAATCCAATTATTAGCTTCGGTTCCACAAGAAGTGAATACAATTTCTTGAGCCGATGCATTCACAATCTTGGCAATAGACTTTCTGGAAAGCTCTACAACACTTTTGGCAATTCGCCCAAAACTATGGGTTGAAGATGGATTCCCATAATCTTCAGTCAACACTCTAGTCATTTCATGAATGACTTCAGGACGCAATTGAGTTGTCGAGGCATTATCGAGATATACTTTTTTCATATAGGCAAAGTTATGAAATATCAATTGTGATTCCGGCACTATCAATTGGCAATTTTTCACTATTTTTGCCACAAATATTTTAGACGATGAAAAGAGTTTTTAGCCTTTTGCTTTTTGTGCTTTTATTAAACGGATGTGATGACGGTGATTTAACTTTAGAAACCATAGATTTCGAAGATGCTCAAACACAAAGCTGCAGCACAAACGACATTATCTATAAACTTAAAGAAAAAGAAGCTTTACTGCTTGAAATTCCGAACTCAGTTTTTGTAAATGAACCTACCGATCCCTCTGCCCCAATTGTTATCGATATTGACAATTCAACTTATCGAGTAGTCTATCGATTTTACGATGGGACAGTAGCAGCTGATAATATTTGCAATACAATCCCACCTGCTAAGCCCTATATCACCGACCAATGGACTGCAACTTCTGGTAAAATCGAAATTTCAACTACTACCAATACATCAGCAGGAAGTATTCCTGGAAGCACTGTAATTACTGGATATAATCATCGAATTGTTTTCAAAAACATCACTTTCGCAAAAACGAATGGCACGCAAGTATATGAAACATTTGTTTTTGGAGACTATGTAACACCATCAACACCTTTGCCGTTTGGATTTGACAAAACAGTAGAGCAATGTTCGAGTGCTCCCAAACAAGTTTACAATTACACCAGCAGTGAAGCCATAACAATGGACAATCTGGATGCAGGACTTATATCTAATGTAGAAACTCCTATAAATAGCCCTAGAACAGCACTAATAGGCGCTGTCAAAAACAAACTTACTTATCGATTGTATGTAAACGGAATTCTAACACCTAGTTACTTCTGCAATCTAATCCCGCCGCCGCTTCCAAGTGTAGGCGAAGAATGGATCGGCGTAAATGGTGTACCCAATGTCAGCGGTATTATCGAAGTTAGCACTATTAAAAGTGGAACAACCGCTTTTAAACATACGATTGTTATTAAAAATGCGACCCTAAAAAAAGGAAACAGTACTTTCAAATTGGGTGATATGTACACTTATGGCGAGCTAATAACCTTCTAATTCTTCTTTATTTTAAATTATAAAACCGCAAATTGGCTTATCAATTTGCGGTTTATTTTTTATTATTAGGCAGCAGTTTTAACTCAAAATCAAATTATTTACTGCTTTGCTTAATGAAAACCTCTGTAGCTCCTTGCCCGTATTTTTGATAATTTCCGTCTTGAAAAGCGATATTATCATAACGCCCTAGCAAAAAATCCAACTCAGCTTTCAATATTCCCTCGCCAACACCATGAATAAAAACAATCTTAGGAATCCTGTTTTTAATCGCAAATTCGATGTGGCGCTTTGCTGTTTCGGCCTGTAATGTTAAGATGTCATAATTGGACATTCCGCGTTTATTGGCAACCAATTTCTCGATGTGCAAATCGAATTCTGGAGCGGGAATTTCACGTTTATCCTTCTTCTCTTTAACAAAACTTCTGGGTTTTGGAATTTCTTTTTCCTTAGCGAATTCTCCTATATTTATCCTTCTAATAGAATCCATTAAGTTACTGGAATTGTTAACCTTAAGCAATTCATTGACAAAGTATGTCATCACGAATCCATCTGTAGTTTCTATAGTAATTTGTCTGTCTTTGACCGAAACAACTACCCCGTTTACATCTTCGTCTAAAACCGAAACTTGATCTCCTTTATTGAACATTTTAACTCTTTATTATTGTTTTACTATTTCAATTTTTCCACTTCGATTTCAAAGTCCATCAACTTTAAACCAAACTTGTTTATCCTTTTTGTCCTCTACTCGAAACAGCCATTTTAAAAAAAATGATGATTTTCAACTCTCTTGTAAAAACTAATCGAATTCCTATTTAGTTCCAGTCGCTGTTGAATCAAGTTTTAAGATTGCAGGAACTTGAGAATTGGTGCTTGTATTTGTAGGTGCAGGAACAACTTTAGTAACTGGAGAATCTAAAGGGGCACCGACGGCAATATCACAGCGATGTCCAACTTGACCGTGCGGAGGATTCATTCCTGGTTTGGTAACCACCACAGGAGCAGTGGATTTTGTAATTACCGGAGCAGAAGCATTCACTGTAGAAGTTGTTACCGCTGGATTTGGTTTCGATTTGTTAGGCGGCGAATTCAAAGGAGCACCAACCGCAATATCACAACGATGACCCGGTTGACCGTGCGGAGGATTCATTCCTACAGCAGTCTGATTTGAATTCTGTGGTGACACTGATGGGTTTTGATTTGAATTGAGAGGCGCTCCAGGTGTTGCTACCGGCGAAACTGCAGGACTTTCAGCCGATGGAGGGCTTGTAACCCCAGAACTTTCTTGTGGTTCCAATTCTTTTTTACAAGAAATAAATACCATTAAAATCAACATCAATAAACTTGAAATGCATTTCGTTTTCATACTCTAAGTGTTAAAATTTATAGCCTTCAAATATAGTTTTTATACTAATATCTACAACAAAACTCCAATTTTTAAACTGGTTACATATCTTCTAAATCTTCTGCAAACCGATATTTTACTTGAAAAACATCATTTATTTTTCATTTTTTTCGGTGATTATTACTGCAATTTCTAAAAACAACTTACTTTTACCTATTATACTAACATTTGAATTTTATCATCGTGATTAAAAATCGAACCATACAAACCATTTCAGCTTTAAAAAGTCATTCTTCCATCAATTATGGGATTAAAACTATGACAGAGGCTTTCACTGAAAAACTGTTCTATACCCTTTTTGACTCTAATGCATCATTGGACCAAAGTATTGATGAACTTGAGAAATTATTCAAAGACATTTCGAAAATTTCTTGCAAAAAGCCAGACACTTTATGTGACGAAATTTGGAATCAATTTCTTGAAAAACTACCTTTTGTTTTAGAAAATCTCAACCAAGACGCGGCTTTTATTTTAGAAAACGACCCAGCTTCCAACAGTATTGAGGAGGTATATTTGGCTTATCCAGGATTTTATGCTATTGCCATTTACAGATTGAGTCACGAGTTGTATTTGCTTAATATGTTGCTCCTATCAAGACTGATGAGCGAATATGCACATCGCATTACCGGAACAGATATTCACGCAGGAGCTGAAATTGCATCACCTTTTTTTATTGACCATGCTACCGGTATTGTTATCGGCGAGACCACTGTAATCGAAAAAAATGTAAAATTATACCAAGGGGTGACTTTAGGTGCTTTAAGCGTTAGTAAAGACCTTAAAAGCACCAAGAGACACCCAACTGTAGAAAAAAATGTTTGTATTTATGCTAATGCTACAATTTTGGGAGGCAACACAACTATAGGAAAAAACAGCATCATAGGCGGTAATACTTGGATTACCAAATCGATTCCAGAAAAATCAATTGTGACAAATACCACCATAACCGAAGTAAAAATAAAAGAGCTAAAATAGAATGAACAGTCAAGATATACTGAAACTCATAGGAAATACACCTTTAGTCGAAGCCCGAAATCTCGTTAAAAACAAGAATGTAAAACTCTTTTTTAAAATGGAAGGAAACAATCCAGGCGGAAGTGTAAAAGATCGACCTGCCTACAATATGATTGTATCAGCATTAGAAAGAGGTGATATCAAAAAAGGTGATAAACTTATTGAAGCAACAAGTGGCAACACGGGGATTGCTTTGGCGATGATAGCCCAATTACTCAACATAGAAATTGAGTTAATTATGCCTGAAGATTCTACAAAAGAACGCACTCAAACCATGCGAGCTTATGGAGCCAAGGTGATTTTGACTCCTGCATCTAAAGGAATTATTGGCTCGAGAGATTATGCCGACCAAAAAGTGGCTGAAGGTGGCTATTTTATGCTCAATCAGTTTGCGAATGAAGACAATTGGAAAGCCCATTATAAAACGACTGGGCCCGAAATTTGGAGAGACACACAAGGCACTGTTACACATTTTGTCTCGGCAATGGGAACAACAGGAACCATTATGGGAACTTCAACCTATCTGAAAGAAAATAATCCTGCAATACAAATTGTTGGAGCACAACCCAGTGATGGTTCGCAAATTCCAGGAATTAGAAAATGGCCACAGGAATATTTGCCTAAAATATTTGATGCTTCAAAAGTAGATACCATTATGGAAGTTACCGAACAAGAAGCCCGTGCGATGACCAAAAGATTGGCACTAGAAGAAGGAGTTTTTGCAGGAATGAGCAGTGGTGGTTCTGTAACGGTCGCTTTGAAACTCGCCGAACAAATGGAATCTGGTGTCATCGTAGCTATTATTTGCGACCGAGGGGATCGCTACCTATCTTCGGATTTGTTTGATTAATATATGAAATATTTTCACTTAATAGTACTACTTTCACTATTTATGGCAGCAAAGGCAAATGCTCAAGACTGGGCCAATTTAAAAAAATACCAAAATGAAAATGCTGCTCTAAATCCAGTCGAACTTGGACAAAAAAGAACCGTTTTTATGGGCGATTCCATTACTGAGTTCTGGTCGGTGCTGCATCCCGAGTTTTTCACCAACAAACCTTATGTGAATCGCGGCATCAGTGGTCAAACTACGCCTCAAATGCTTGTTCGATTTAGAGCTGATGTAATAACATTAAAACCATCTCTGGTGGTGATAATGGCCGGCGTCAACGATATTGCCGGAAATACAGGTCCTTCGACTCTGAAAATGATGGCTGACAATATTTTCTCGATGGCTGAATTGGCCAAAGCCAACCAAATTAAAGTGATTTTGTGCTCCGTGCTTCCAGCTTATGATTTCTCTTGGAACAAAGGCTCCTTTCCTGCCCAAAAAATTGCAATACTAAATGCAATGATTAAGAACTATGCCGATGCCAATAAAATTCTTTATTTAGACTACTATTCGGCTATGGTAGATGAACGAAATGGAATGAAAGCGCAATACTCTGAAGACGGGGTACATCCCAATAAAGCAGGATATGAAGTAATGGCGCCACTTGCTGAAAAAGCGATAGCTGAAGTCCTATCATCAAAATAAACTTTCCTTTAAAAAAAAGTAAAATAATTAATGTTCAATAAATCCAATTTCAAAGAATGGTTTGATCGGTATAAATATGCCGAAATAGCAGCGACATCGGCTGCGTTGGCGAGTTCTCAATTCAGCCGAATCTTTGATGGTTTGATAACAGCGTATTTGATCACTTTTGCCGAATATATTGCCTTTTATGGGGTTATTGTATTTATGGCATACCAAAAATTAGTCAAAGCCAATCGGTTATTGGATAAAAAAACATCGCTTAAAGAAATAATTATCCTAATTCGAAACTTACTCCTGGAATTTGGGTATCCAGCTATCCTAGATTTGTTCTTCATACGCCCATTTTGTATGTATTGGATGCCGATTTTGACAGGTAATTATTTTATGGGAATCCTACTCGGAAAAATTTCGGCTGATTCCATTTTCTATGGTCTCGCCATTGTTAATTATGAATTGATTAAACGGAAACGGTAATCACAAGAACTCATTTCCTTGATTAATTTTGAATAAATACCAACTTTTCAAAAATATTTCCCAATTTGAATTTATAAAACCATTCAAAGACTTATTTTTGCGCTATGGCTAAGAAAAATACAGACAAGATCGTTTTTGATCATATAAAAGTCCTTGATGCAGGTGCAAAAGGCGTTTCGGTGGCAAAAGCCCCAGATGGAAAAGTAATTTTTATTCCGAATGTTGTTCCCGGCGACGTGGTCGATGTGCAAACTTTCAAAAAGCGTAAGGCCTATTATGAAGGAAAAGCAGTTAAATTTCACGAATTTTCAGAACACAGAATCGAACCTATTTGCGAACATTTTGGTGTTTGTGGCGGTTGTAAATGGCAAAATATGAAATACAGCCAGCAATTGTACTACAAACAAAACGAGGTTTTCAATCATTTGCAACGCATTGGCAAAATAGCACTTCCCGAGTTTGAACCGATTTTAGGTTCCGAAAAACAATTCTTTTACAGAAACAAAATGGAATTTTCGTTTTCGAACAGCCGTTGGTTGACCGAAGCTGAAATTGGAAGCGACGATGACTTGGGTAATAGAAATGCCCTAGGTTTTCATATTCCGAAAATGTGGGACAAAATTTTAGATATCAATAAATGTCATTTACAGGAAGATCCTTCGAATGCGATTCGCAACGAAATCAGGTCTTTCGCCAATGAAAATGGTTTGACTTTTTTCAACCCAAGAAATCACGAAGGTTTGCTTAGAACTTTGATGATGCGCACTGCTTCGACTGGTGAAATAATGGTTTTGATTCAGTTTTTCGAAAATGACAAAGCCAACAGAGAATTGCTTTTAGACCATATTTATGAAAAATTCCCGCAAATTACTTCGCTGCAATATGTGGTGAATAATAAAGCAAACGATACTTTATACGACCAAAACATTAAATTGTACAAAGGAAGAGATTACATTTTAGAGGAAATGGAAGGCTTGAAATTTAGCATTAATGCCAAATCATTTTACCAAACCAATTCAGACCAAGCCTACGAATTGTATAAAATTACCCGAGATTTTGCTGGATTGACTGGTACAGAAACCGTTTATGATTTATACACAGGAACTGGAACCATTGCACAATTTGTTTCGAAAAACGCCAAAAAAGTAATTGGAGTAGAAAGCGTTCCCGAAGCGATTATTGATGCCAAAGCCAATGCGGAACGCAACAATATTACCAATTGCGAGTTTTATGTGGGCGATATGAAAGTAGTTTTCAACGAAAGTTTTATTGCACAACACGGCAAACCTGACGTAATTATTACCGACCCACCACGTGACGGAATGCACAAAGACGTTATCGAGCAAATATTGAAAATTGAACCAGGAAAAATTGTGTATGTAAGTTGCAACTCGGCGACACAAGCCAGAGATTTGGCTTTGATGGACGAAAAATACAAAGTGGCTCGTGTGCGACCTGTAGATATGTTTCCACAAACGCATCACGTAGAAAATGTTGTACTTTTGGAGAGGAAATAGTGGTCAATGGTCAGTAATTAGTGATCAGAAATTAGTGATCAGTTGTTCGATATGCCATTGAAATTGAAATTGTTATTGAAATTGTTATTGAAATTGTTATTGAAATTGAATTTTGCCGTTGACATTGCCATTGATTTTTAAAAATTTATGAAAAAAATAGTTAGCCTATTATTAGTTCTGATTTTCACTTCCTCGAGTTGTGAGAAGGACGATATTTGCGATGCCAATACGCCCACAACGCCTCGTTTGGTGATTGATTTTTATAATATCACTACGCCATCAGTTAAGAAAAATGTAACCAATTTAAAAGTTATTGGCGAAGGAATGAAAGAAGGAATTATCTTCAACGAAGGAAGCTCTGGCGAGGAACAATATTTAGTCAACGGAAGCAGCGTTTCTATTCCATTAAAAACAGATGCAAATACCACCACCTACGATTTTATATTAAATTCTGGCAATGCAAACCCTACTTTGATAGACACCGATAAAGTGACCTTCAACTACACCAGAAACGATGTTTTTGTTTCAAGAGCTTGCGGTTTTAAAACCCTATTCACTTTTGCACCAAACAATCCCATTTTTCACGTTGCGGTTCCGGTAACCAAAGCAAAATGGATGCAGTTTATAACTATTGAAAAAAGCAACATAGATAACGAAAATGAAACACACATTAAAGTATTTTTTTAGTTTTTGTCTACTGTTGTCAATATTAACGACGCAAGCCCAAGACACGATTCCTAGCAAAACTCAGCTCGAAAGAACAAAGATTGTTGGTGAAATACCTGAAGCGCCCAAAAAAGCGACGAGAAAAACCAAGGATACAACCAAGGATACAACCAAAACCGATACGATTGTCCCACTTAAAAAAGACCGCTATGGTTTACGCGTTGGACTTGACTTGTATCGATTAACACGTGGATTGTACGACAAAAACTACAAAGGAATAGAGCTTGTAGGTGATTATCGTTTGACCAAAAAGTATTTTTTAGCAGCCGAACTAGGTAGTGAAGACAAAACAACCGAAGACGACAGATTAACCACCACTACAATAGGAACGTATATAAAAGGAGGATTTGATTATAATGCGTACAACAATTGGCTCGATATGGAAAATATTATTTCCATAGGTTTAAGAGGTGGTTTTAGCACTTTCAGCCAAGAATTGAATAGTTACAAAATTTACAATGCTCATCCCTATTGGGGAGAAGTACCTCCTGTTAATTCCGGAGAAACTTTTAGTGGACTAACTGCAGGTTGGATTGAGGTAGTGGCAGGACTCAAAGTAAAAGTGTACAACAATATTTTTGTTGGATTTAGCCTTAGATTGAACACACTTCTTTACGAGAAGAAACCAAGTGATAACTTCGAAAATTTATACATTCCGGGATTCAACAGAACTTATGATGGCAATTTTGGAGCAGGTTTCAACTACACCGTGACCTATTTTATTCCGTTTTATAAGAAAACGGTAAAGCCAGAGGAAAAAGTTAAATAATAAAATCCGATAAATTTATAATTCGTACTTCTTATTTCGTACTTCTTATTTCGTACTTCCTTACTACCCTATTTCCTTAATTCCTTTTATAAAAATCCAAGACATGAATAATTTTTCGCCGTCTTTGGTTTTTGCAGCTTGAAATTTTGGCGCCAAAATAGTTCCTACTACAAAAGCAGTAACAGAAATCCACGCCCCTTCTAAATGGGTATATTTGCCTAATAAGAATCGGAATAAAATAAATAAAATTCCAAAACAGCCTAACTGATATAGAAACGCACGTACTTGTAATTTTGTCATTGTTTTTAGGTTATGAGTTATGGTTTTGAGTTCCCAATTTTCTGAAATCTGCTAACTGCCTTCTGATACCTGGAACTTCGTTCTCTTGCTTCCTTCATACATTTCGTATTTCACCAAGCGGGCTTCAATGCTGGCATTAAAAAGTTTGATTTTTCGGGAAGGTTTTAGTCCTACGAATTTTAATGCTTCCAAGTTACCAGTGATGAACCAAGCATTGGTTCCTGGATAATTTTTCTTCAATGTATCACCAATATTCTTGTAAAACTCTTCCATATGAATGTCCAATCGCTCGTCATAAGGCGGATTAAAAACAATATGTAACTTCCCTTGAGACGTTTTTTCCGTTTCGAAAAAATTGCGTTCTTCGATAGTAATGTATTCATCAAGATTGGCGTTTCTGATATTGTCTTTAGCCTTCATCACAGCACTTGGTGCTTTATCATAGCCTTTTATGGTGTAATGAAATTCTCGAATTTTATTCATCAGAGAATCCATAATTTGGTCGAACAAATCGTTATCCCAATCGTTCCATTTTTCGAAAGCAAATTCCTTACGATTGATATTCGCAGGAATATTACAAGCAATCATAGCCGCTTCTGCCAAGAAAGTTCCTGAACCACACATTGGATCCAAGAAATCGCCTTGACCGTCCCAACCCGAAAGCAACAAAATTCCCGCTGCCAAAACTTCGTTGATAGGCGCAATATTCGTCGCCAATCGATACCCTCTTTGGTGTAATGAATTTCCAGAAGTATCTAATGCCACCGAAACCTGATCTTTGTCAATGTGAATATTGATTCTTAAATCGGGATGAATTTTCTCAATACTCGGACGTTGTCCTGTTCGCTCACGAAACTGGTCCACAATCGCATCTTTACATTTTTGCGAAATAAACTCCGAATGATTAAAATAAGTAGAATGCACCGTAGCATCAATCACAAAAGTCTGATTGGCACTGAGGTATTTCGACCAGTTTACTCCCGAAATCCCTTTGTACAAGGCTTGTTCATTGGTTGCCTTGAAGAAATAAATAGGCTTCAATATTTTCAAAGCGGTTCTCAACGACAAATTGGCTTTATACATAAAACCCTTATCGCCTTTGAAACTTACCATCCTCACGCCTTGCTCCACATCTTGTGCACCCAGCATTTTCAGTTCGTTTGCTAATATTTCTTCAAAACCAAAAAAGGTTTTGGCAATCATTTTAAAATTTTCCATAGACCCTTGCCCCCAAAGGGGGAATTGTTATACTAATTATTCGGCAAAAATAGTCTAATTTTGCATTTTAAATGAAATTCAAAATAATAAATGTCAGATTTAAAAAATCCACAATCGGAAATTCAAAATCGCAAAACCAAAAACTGGTTTGCCTCTTGGTTTGACACTCCCTATTATCACATTCTTTATAAAGAAAGAAATTATAGGGAAGCACAGGTATTTATGGACAATTTGACCCATTACCTCAATCTTCCAGAGAGAGCCAAAGTACTTGATTTGGCTTGTGGCAAAGGGCGTCATTCTATATATTTGAATCAATTGGGGTATGATGTTGTGGGTGCCGATTTGTCTGAAAACAGCATTACCGAAGCCAACAAAAACCAAAACAAAACTTTGCAGTTTCAAGTTCACGATATGCGTGATGTTTTTGAGGATAAATTTGATGCTATTTTCAACTTGTTCACTAGTTTTGGCTATTTCGAAAATGACGATGACAATCTTACAACGCTAAAGGCAATGAAAGAAAGCCTTACCGAACACGGTTTTGCAGTTATCGACTTTATGAACGTAAATCAAGTTATCGATAATCTTGTTCCTGAAGAAGTAAAAACAGTGGAAAACATAGATTTTCATATCAAACGATATGTGAATGATGGCCATATTTTCAAAGAAATTGACTTCGAGGATCAAGGTGAGAAATTCCATTTTACCGAAAAAGTTAAAGCCTTGACCCTTAAAGATTTTAAAGAAATGATGGAAGAAGCTGGAATTTTTCTTTTGGATATTTTTGGTGATTATAAATTGAAGAAATTCCACAAAGCTGATAGCGAACGATTAATAATGATATTTAAATAGGCTTAATTGGTTAATCGGTTATTTGTTTAATCGATTAACCTGTTAATCAGTTAAACAAAAAAATGAACTACCTTTTACCCTTATTTTCAGTCCTTCTTGGTTATGTTATTGCCTTGTTTTTGAAACCAAAAAGCAAAACGAATCTTAAATTATTATTGGCGTTCAGCGGTTCATTTTTGCTTTCTCTAACCGTGATCCATTTATTGCCAGAAGTTTATGAAAGTCATAATCATACTATTGGACTTTTTATAATGGCAGGGATTTTGTTCCAAATTATATTGGAATTTTTCTCCAAAGGTGCCGAACACGGTCACGTTCATGGTCACGAAAAAATGACGCATATTCCTTGGTTGCTATTTATCAGCCTATGTATTCACGCATTTTTAGAAGGATTTCCTGTTAGTCATCACCATAATTTAGCGATTGGGATTGCCATACATCATTTGCCAATTGCGATCATTCTAACCACATTTTTCATCAATTCGAACTTGAATAAAAAAGCTATTTTTGCATTTATGATTAGTTTTGCAGTAATGACTCCGCTTGGGACCGTTTTATCTAATTATTTACCCGTATTGAATGATTATTACATCGAAATAACCGCTGTAGTTATCGGGATATTATTCCATATTTCGTCGACCATTATTTTCGAAAGCAGCGAAGGTCACAAGTTTAATGTAGCCAAAGTTTCAATGATTATCTTTGGGGTGGTTTTGGCGTATTTTATATAATTTTATAAAAAAATAGTTATGAAAATTAATTTACTTGCATTGATTTTGCTGATTATTCTAGTGCCCCAACTCCTTGCGGCTCAAAACAAAACTATTTCTTTTGATAGTCCCAAAATTCAGTATGAAGGAAGGGTTGCTTTCAAGGATAGCGCAGCCCTTATCAATTGGTCAGGTTCCTCTATAAACCTGAATTTTAAAGGGGCTGAAATTTCGGCAATTTTAAAAGATGCGGATACCTCAAATTACTATGATGTAATTTTAGACGACAAAGTAATTTCAAAAATTCAACTAGATACTGTCAAGAAAAACTATTTACTGGCGTCTGGTCTAAGCAAAGGAATTCACAAAATCCAACTTTTCAAACGTACAGAATGGGGAAAAGGGCAAACTTTTTTTTATGGGTTTGAAACCAATACTGAAACAAAAATTTTACCCAAGTCGAAATCTAAAAAAAGGAAAATGGAGTTTTATGGAGATTCTATAACTTGTGGGTATGGCAATGAAGACACCTCTGAAAAAGACTCTGGAACGGGTCATTTTGAAAACAATTATTTAACCTATGCTGCGATTACAGCCAGACAGTTTGATGCTCAGTTTTCTTGTATTGCCACCAGCGGTATTGGGATTATGGTAAGTTGGTTTCCTATCATTATGCCGGATATTTACGATTTGACAGATCCACACGATAAAAATACCAAATGGGATTTTAACAATTATACTCCGGATATTGTTGTTATTAACCTATTTCAAAATGATTCTTGGATTGTCAACCTTCCAAAAAACGAACAATTTAAGAATAGATTTGGCTCTGAAAAACCTAAAGAAAATTTTATAATAGAATCGTATGAAAACTTTGTAAAAACCATTAGAACGAAATATCCTAGAGCGTCAATTATTTGTGTTCTTGGCAATATGGATGCTACCAAAGAAGGGTCGAAATGGCCAAACTATGTTATAAAAGCGGTCGAAAATTTAAATGATAAAAAAATATACACTCATTTCTTTAAATACAAAAATACTTCAGGTCACCCGAAAATTAGTGAGCAGAAAGAAATGGCTGACAATTTGATTACTTTTATAGACAA
Organism: Flavobacterium sp.; assembly: GCF_044348915.1. Taxonomy (GTDB): domain Bacteria; phylum Bacteroidota; class Bacteroidia; order Flavobacteriales; family Flavobacteriaceae; genus Flavobacterium. The sequence goes on from NZ_JBIKRX010000006.1 coordinate 36,116, forward strand.
AAATATTAAATGGTAAAATAAAAATATAATTAAAAAACATCAAAAAATGACCTTTACAAAAACCACCGAACAATCCTCGAAATACAAACATTTAGAAAAAATGTCAGTTCAGGAATTATTATCTAATATCAATCAAGAAGACAAAACAGTACCTCTTGCCGTTGAAAAAGCATTGCCCCAAATAGAAGCCTTAGTTTCTGACATCGTTGCCAAAATGAAATTGGGCGGACGATTGTTCTATATCGGCGCAGGAACATCCGGACGTTTAGGAATCCTTGACGCCTCTGAATGCCCTCCTACTTATGGAGTTCCTGCTGAGTTAGTAAACGGAATAATTGCCGGAGGCGACAAAGCGATTCGCAAAGCGGTAGAAAATGCCGAAGACGATGCGCATCAAGCTTGGATTGATTTGCAAGAACACGACATTAACGAAAATGATGTTGTAGTGGGAATCGCTGCGTCTGGAACAACACCATATGTAATTGGTGGACTTCAAGCTTGTAATTCACGAAACATCGCAACTGGAGGTATTTCGTGCAATGCAGGAAGTCCTCTTTCGCAAACAGCAAAATTTCCTATTGAAGTAATAGTTGGACCAGAATTTGTAACCGGAAGTTCAAGAATGAAAGCCGGTACTGCACAAAAATTGGTCCTCAATATGATTTCAACTTCTGCAATGATTCAATTGGGAAAAGTGAAAGGCAATAAAATGGTCGATATGCAATTGAGCAATAGCAAATTGGTAGATCGAGGTGTGAAAATGATAATGGCAGAAATCCCAGTATCCTACGAGTTAGCATCTGAACTGCTAGAAAAATTCGGTAGCGTTCGAAAAGCAGTGAATAATTATAGTGGTCGGTAATCAGTGGTCAGTTTAAAGAATATTTAAAACCTTCAAAATGTCAACCAACAAAGAATTACTATCCAAGGGAATTAAGAAATTAGCTTGGGCTTTGCCGTTATTGTTTATCGGTCCATCACTGATTTACAATGCATTTATCAACAAACAAAATGTTTGGCATTATTTGGTTTTAGCAATCGGAATCACGATTTGTTTGAGTGCTGTTTATTTGGCTTTTGACGGACTAAGACTATTGATGCGAAGTGTTTTTAATGATTAATGGAAAACTTATTATATACTAACCATACGTTTGAAAAAGTCTCCTTTATTGACAAAAAAGTCAACAATAAGGAGTTTGAAGATTGCATTTTCAAGAACTGTGATTTCTCGAATAGTGATTTCTCAAACAATACTTTTATGGATTGCGAGTTTATCCATTGCAATCTATCGATGACTCTTTTGGGGAATACAAGTTTGAAAACGGTTCATTTTAAAAACTGTAAATTGCTTGGAATTCAATTTCATTTGTGTGCTGATTTCCTTTTTTGTGTAAGTTTTGACGATTGCACTTTGGATTATTCCTCTTTTGCCAATAAGAAAATACCAAAAACGAAATTCAATACCTGTTCGATGAAAGAAGTTACTTTTATTGGAACTAATCTCACGAATTCGGTTTTTGAGAGCTGCAATTTGGACAATGCTATTTTTAATGACACACAATTGGCTGGAGTAGATTTCAGAACCGCTTATAATTACAAAATTGATCCAGAATTTAATCCAATGAAGAAAGCCAAATTTTCAACTCAAGGAATTGTGGGACTTTTAGATAAATATGATATTAAAATCGAGTAAAGTTTAACCGCAAAGTTCACAAAATTGAATTTTTAACTAGAAGCAAAAAGATTTTTAAAAAACAAAATGAAATCGAAGATTCACGAAAACCAAATTTCAAATAAAATTATGAGTAAAAAAATTATTTTCCTACTCCCACTTTTGGCTTTAATGTCGTGTTATAATGTGGAACACAATTGCAAGGATTTTAAAACTGGCAAATTCAAGTTTGAATATGAAGTGGATGGAGTCAAAAAAACTACCGTTTTTGAACGCAAAGAAAGTATAGAAATTGAAACTTTCGAAGGAAAAACTGACACTTCAAGCATTCGATGGGTCAGTGATTGTGAATACATATTGCAAAAAATTCATCCTAAAAACATGGAAGAAAAAAAGGCAATTAGTATGAAAATTTTGAGCACCTCAAAAAAATCCTATACATTTGAATTCGGAATTGTGGGAAGTGACAAAAAACAACGCGGAACTGTGGAGAAGATTTCAGATTTCAGATAACAGGTGGGCAGGAAGTTGGGAGGCGGAAGTTGCATAAAAAAATTATAATTTATAAATTAAAACATGGAAGTATTTTTAAATCCTGATGCTTGGATAGCCTTATTAACCTTGACTTTTCTAGAAATAATTCTTGGGATTGACAATATAATTTTCATATCCATAGTGACAGGAAAATTGCCTGTAGAGAAACGAAAAAGAGCTACAAAAATTGGAATGTTTTTGGCCATGTTCATGAGAATAGCCCTTTTGTTTGGAATTAGTTTCTTGATTCAAATGAAAAAGCCATGGTTTTATGTTGATTTTAATTGGTTTTCGGCTGGAGTTACAGGACAAAGTCTAATTCTCCTATTGGGTGGATTATTTTTGATTTATAAAAGCACGAAGGAAATTCACGAAAAAGTGGATGAAAAAGGCGAAGAAGAAAAAGAAATCAAAAAGACGGCTTCCAAATCCTTTCAAGGAGTACTTCTGCAAATTATTATGATTGATTTGGTATTTTCGTTCGATAGTATTTTAACGGCAGTAGGAATGACAAACGGTGTTGAAGGAGCTTTATATATTATGATTACAGCTGTGATAATATCGGTTTTGATTATGATGCAATTTGCTGTTCCTGTCGGAGCTTTTGTCAACAAACACCCTTCTATTCAAATTCTAGGATTGTCTTTTTTAATCCTTATTGGGTTTATGCTTATAACAGAAAGTGCCCATTTATCGAATGCCTTAATCTTTGGCAGCCACGTAACCCCCGTGCAAAAAGGGTATTTGTATTTTGCCATTTCATTTTCACTTTTAGTTGAATTCTTGAATATGAAAGTCGATAAGAAAAAGAAATAAAACAATTGAATCAAAGCTCCTTTTGGAGCTTTTTTTATTCAAAGCAATTGTAAATTAGCACTATGAAAAATACAATCTCACACAGAGTAGCGGACTTTTTAAAAAACTTTCCCCCATTCAGTTTTTTAAATCAAAGAGATTTAGAAATTATTTCTGAACAAATATCTATTATCTACAAAGAAAAAGACAGTGTGGTTTTTGCAGTAAATGAAGATACTCATGATAGTTTTTATGTCGTTCACAAAGGCGCAGTAGCTCTCAAAGCAGACCAGCAAAGTGAAATATTAGACATGTGTGACGAAGGAGATATTTTTGGGTTGAGACCACTTATTGCCAATGAGAACTATAAAATGGAAGCCAGAGCCTACGAGGAAACCATTCTTTATGCAATTCCCATAAACATTTTCAAACCTTATGCTCTTGAAAATAAAGCCGTTGGAAATTTTTTGATTCAATGTTTTGCTTCCAATACATTAAACCCTTTTTCAAATAGCCATAGAGGAAAATTATACGGAGAAGAATCTATAGAGGCTGATACAAAACTTTTGGATTTGCAAGATGTAAAGTATTCAAAAAAAATTATTAGCTGTTCCCCATCAAATAGAGCAAAAGAAGTTGCTGAAATTATGATTGCTAAAAATGTTGGAGCTATTGTAGTGGTTGAAGATTATCTTCCAATTGGTATTATAACTGATAAAGATTTAAGAAACAAAATTGTTACAGGACAATTTCCAATTACAACTCCCGCATCGGAAATAATGACTTCACCTGTCATTACTTATCCAACAAAAATGACCATCACCCAAGCCCAAATAGCCATGATGAAAAGTGACATTAGTCATTTATGCTTAACCGTAGACGGAACCACAAATACTAAAGCTGTGGGAATGTTGACTAAGCACGATGTAATGGTCTCTATTGGAAATAATCCAGCAGTTTTGCTAAGTGCCATAAAAAGGGCTAAAAAGTTTAAAAAAATTAAATTAATCCGATCTAATATTACACATTTGTTACAGGGCTATTTGGATCAAAATATTCCAATGACCCTGATTTCGAAGATAATTTCAGAATTGAATGACGCCTGTACAAAGCAAGTAATTGCAATTGTGCTGAAAAAAATGGATACTCCTCCAGTAAAATTCTCTTGGTTGGCAATGGGAAGTCAAGGACGAAGCGAGCAATTATTGCAAACGGATCAAGACAATGCTATAGTTTACGAGGATGTTCCCGCAGAAAAGGAAGCAGATGCTAAAAAGTACTTTTTGGAAATGGCGAGCAAAATCAATAAAGGCCTTTTTGAAATTGGCTACGAATATTGCCCCGCCGAAATGATGGCTTCGAATCCAAATTGGTGTTTGAGTCTTAGCGAATGCAAAGATAAAGTGCATCATTGGATCACCAATACCGGAAAAAACGAAGTGCTATTATCGTTTATATTCTTTGATTACAGTTTGGTTTATGGAGAGAAAGAAATCGTCGATAGTTTATCCGATTATATCTTTGAAGACGTCAAAGCCAATCCTTCATTATATTTACATCTTGTAAGTGGCGCTTTGCAAAGCCAATCACCTACTGGATTCTTCAGGGAATTTTTGTTAGAACCTGATGGTGCTCACAAAGATTTTTTCAATATAAAAAATCGGGCATTAATGCCTCTTGCCGATGCTGCTAGAGTATTGATTCTCTCCCATTCGGTAAAATCGATTAGCAATACAGCTGAACGTTTTGAAAAATTAGCCGAACTAGAACCTCAAAATAGTGAGTTGTATTTAGCTTGCGCATATTCTTATAAGGCTTTATTGAAATTCAGAACCAAACAAGGGCTTTTACACAATGATTCTGGTCAATACATCGCTTTAGACCGACTGTCAAAAGCAGAAAAAATAAAGTTAAAAAGCACCTTTAAGACCATCAAGGAATTACAAGAAATCATTCGAGTACGATTTAATGCTTCAAACATATTATAATGACATTCTTTACCAAAATCAAAACTTTCATACAATCACTTTGGCGTTCTTCCGACAATTCATCAGACGAAGAAATACTGGGTGAGATTAATTCGTTACGTTTTGTGGTGCTAGACACTGAAACTACAGGTTTTGATTATGAAAAAGACAGAATACTTTGCATTGGAGCCATTGTACTTCAAGATTATAGGATTCCTCTAACAGAAAGCTTAGAAATTTTTATTCAACAGGAACACTACAATCAATCTACCGCTCAAATTCACGGCATTTTAAAAGCATCTGTACTTGATCGTCCAAATGAATTAGAAGCCTTACACCAATTTGTAGCGTATTTAGGCGATTCCATAATTGTAGCCCACCACGCCATTTTTGATGTTACTATGATTAATAGAGCCTTAGAAAGAAATGGAATGCCCATTTTAAAGAACAAAACTTTAGACACTGGAGTTCTTTATAAAAAAACATTATTGAATTCACCGCTGTTAGAAAGAAAAGACCATTATAGTCTTGATGACCTTGCTGATAAATTTGACATCTCCAAAAAAGACAGACATACTGCAATGGGAGATGCCTATATAACAGCTATTGCTTTTTTGAAAATATTGAATAAACTGAAAGACAAAAAAGGATTTAGCCTTCAACAATTATTAAAATATTGATGAAAACCAAATCCTTTTGTACTAGTTTTTATGCATTAAAATAATGTAATTTGTCCGTCTTCATTGAGCTGAACATCATCATCGGAATCATTTATTGGTCCAACTTCGGTGTCTCCTTCAACTTCTAATTCTTCGGGCACAACCTCTTCAGGTTCTTCAAATGGCAATGGTTCCAAAAGATTAACTTGTTTCAATTTATCCGAAGTCAATTGATTGCCTAAGGCTTTGAAACCTTTAACCGCTATAAAGTTTTCGATATCTACCAATTGATTTTCTTTTTGAACCCCTTTCACTTTTGTAAAAACCAATTCGGCCATTGGGCGATAATCAGTAGAAACAATTTCTAGTTGCGATTTTGGATGTTCAGTAATGAAAATTTCTTCTTTTCCTTCGTTTTCTACCAAGAAACGTTTGATATAATATTTTTCTTTTTCGCCATCGAAATAAATGGCTGAAATTGGTTTTTTAGGATGCCATTTTTCTAAAACCACCATATCTTCATCGAAATGTGTAGATAATTCTGGAATAATAACTTTGAGTTTCCCAGTTTGCGCAATCACAAGAATCTTGTCATTGGGTCTGAATTCGCCAAGCAATTCACCTCTTGCATCCACGTTTAATCTCTGAACCGTATCGTCAAACCAAATTTTTCTTGGTTTCAAAGTTGAAATACCTTTCTCCTTGATTTCGATCTTCTTAATTGGATATTTACTAACCAAATTCCCTTTCGAAGCCCGACCTTTTATGGCTATATTAGCGAAATCTACATCCCACTTTAATTTCTTGATGCTTCCTATTTGACGTAATAAAATGGTTATAACTTCGGCTTCACCATTTGGATTACACGTAAAATAAAGAATTTGTGATCCTTTATTTTCATTGGTCAAATCATACAATTTATCGCGAGTTACTCCCGAAACATTGAAACGCTTAATATACGCTGGACCAGATTTTCCGTCACGATAAATCATATTATAAATAGTTCTCTTATCGCTTTTGTCAAAAACCGCAACGTGTATGATGTCTTTTCCAACAAATTTTTTATCGTCGACTTTGCTAATCATCATATTTCCATCACGCAGAAATACAATTACATCATCAATATCAGAACAATCGGTAACATATTCGTCCTTCTTCAAACCTGTTCCTATGAAACCTTCTGCCCTATTTACAAAAAGTTTGGTGTTACGCAAAGCTACTTTTGTTGCTTCGATATTATCAAAACCACGCAATTCGGTTTGGCGTTCTCTTCCTTTTCCGTATTTCTCCTTTAATTTGGTAAAATAAGCAATCGCAAAATCGGTTAAATTCGCTAGATTAAATTCTACTTCTTTCATTTCGTCTTCCAACTTAGCGATAAAATCATCGGCCTTATCAGAATCAAAACGAGTAATACGAATCATCGGAATTTGAGTCAAACGCTGCAAATCGTCATCATTTATTTCTCTGACGAATGATTTTGCAAATGGCTCAAAACGGTCGTACATATAGGTGTAAAGCGACTCTCTGTCGGAATACAACTTGAAATCAATATACATTTCTTCCCGAATGAAGATTTTTTCTAAAGTAGAAAAATGCCATTTGTTTTTAAGTTCTTCTAATTGAATTTCCAGTTCTGCCTTGAGTAATTCAACGGTTCTCGCTGTAGAAATTTTCAACATATCTGAAACGCCTACAAACAACGGTTTGTTGTCTTGAATCACGCAACCCAATGGAGCTACTGATGTTTCACAAGCCGTAAAGGCAAACAAGGCGTCGATGGTTTTGTCTGGAGAAACTCCAGGATATAGATGAATTAATATCTCAACCTCAGCAGCTGTATTGTCTTCGATTTTCTTGATTTTGATTTTTCCTTTATCATTAGCTTTCAAAATACTATCAATCAAAGTCGTTGTACTGGTCGAAAACGGAATTTGGGTAATCACCAAAGTATTTTTGTCTAACTGAGCGATTTTGGCACGAACACGAACCCTTCCGCCACGCATTCCATCATTATAATTGGAAACATCGGCAATACCTGCAGTCATAAAATCGGGAAAAATCTGGAATGATTTCCCTTTTAATATTTTTATGGAAGCATCGATTAATTCATTAAAATTATGTGGCAAAACTTTTGTTGAAAGTCCAACAGCAATCCCTTCGGCTCCTTGTGCCAAAAGCAAAGGAAATTTTACAGGAAGATTGTTGGGTTCCGCACGACGTCCGTCATAAGAAACACCCCAATCGGTAATTTTTGGAGAATATAAAACTTCTAAGGCAAATTTCGACAAACGCGCTTCGATATAACGTGAAGCCGCAGCACCATCTCCAGTTAAGATATTCCCCCAGTTTCCTTGGCAATCTATCAACAATTCTTTTTGACCAATTTGCACCATCGCATCGCCAATACTTTGATCTCCGTGCGGATGGTATTGCATAGTGTGACCCACAACATTTGCTACTTTGTTGTAACGACCATCATCCAATTCCTTGAGCGAGTGCATAATTCTACGCTGAACGGGTTTGAAACCGTCCTCAATTGCGGGAACCGCACGCTCTAGAATTACATAGGAAGCATAGTCCAAAAACCAGTCTTTGTACATTCCTGTAACTTTGGTAATGGTATCTTCGCTATTTTCGTCGTTCTCGTAAAAATGATTTCCTCCCGAACTAATAATGTCTTCAAAACCTTCTTCGCTCGTTGACTCGTTTAACTCTTCGTTATTCTCGTCTTCGTTGGGAATGATGTTATCTTCTTCTTCGTCTTTCATTTATTTTGTTAATGATTTTTAATATTTAAAAAAATCAATCTTTTATATAACCTTTACTTTTTAAAAATGAATATTCTTTATCCTCATCACTTGGATCTTCAATAAAATATTTAATACCAAATTTTTTAAATAATTCATTCATATCAGAATAACAATACTTTTGAAATTTACTTAAATTTTCTGAACTTCTAGATCCTAAACAAGTAAAACAAAATTCAGTATAACCAATAATTTTATTCTTTTTATCTTTAAACAAAATCATATGCCGTGGGTCATAACAAGCCATAACGACCTCTTCTGGCATACAAGTATCACAAACAATTAAATCTAAAAGTTCTTTTTGTTCTACTTTATTTAGAGTGACTCTCTCTTTTATCATAGTACTATCAAAAGTCAGCTTATAATTATCAACTAATGGCTTTTGAAAAGGTTTTTGACCCTTAAATGATATTGTATCCCACATAACTCTATGTAGGATAAGAAATTAATTCAACTTTTGAAATCTCTTTCAATGGAAAAATTCTTTTTCTAATTGACTTACTAACTGATTTAGGAATTGGAATACCTAAATCAGTTTCAGCTTTATCTTTTTTTTCTATTTGTTCTTTTTTACAAGAAATTATAAAAAAAACAGCTAAAATTATTATCCAATATTTCATAACTATTCGGTTACTTCCTTATAAATTAATTTTATTAAATCTTCCTTACTTGGAAGAACTGTTTTGTATTTACTGGCAAAAATTTGCTCGTTGTTCTCTGGTAAAGTGTATTCTACAACTAAATCACTTTTGTTTTGGCAAAGTACAATTCCTATTGTTTTGTTCTCGTCTTCCAAACGCATTTTTCTGTCGTAATAATTGACATACATTTGCATTTGACCCAAATCTTGATGTTTTAATTCGCCTATTTTCAAGTCTATCAAAACAAAACTTTTTAAAACTCGATTGTAGAAAACCAAATCAATTCGGAAATGCTTATCATCGAAAGTAATTCTTTGTTGACGCGCTACAAACGTAAATCCGTGACCTAATTCTAATAGAAAATGTTCTAATTTACCAATGATTTCCGCCTCTAATTCAGTTTCTGAATATTGATGTAATTCTCGCAATCCAAGAAATTCCAGAATATAAGGATCTTTGATAATATCTTTTGGTTTTTCAATTATCTGCCCTTGCTCTGAAAGTTTCAAAACTCCTTCTTTATCTCTGCTTAAAGCCAATCGTGTATAAAGTGCCGAATCATATTGTCTTTTTAATTCCCGAACGCTCCAATTGTATTTTTCAGATTCTATTTCGTAAAAACGCCTTTCCTTTTCATCATCAATTCGCATTAAGAAAACATAATGTGTCCAAGTCAGCTTGAAAAACGAAATCAGTGATTTCGAAATTGATTCTTCAGAAAACGAAATCAGTGACTGCGTTTTTGTAGTTTGATTTTCTTCTAATTTTACACTTTCAGAATTCGTCATCAGTGATGACGAATTTGTAATTTCCAATATCCGCATCAGTGATGACGAAATTGAATACACTCTGTAAAACTTTCTAATTCGATCAAGGTTTTCAACTGAAAACCCTTTCCCAAACTCATTCGTTAACAGTTCTGAAAGTCCTTTTAGAATTTGTTTTCCGTATTCCGCTCGGTCTTTTCCACTTTGTTCTTCTTCAACTATCATTCTCCCAATTTCAAAATAGGTGCAAACCATTGTTGAGTTTACAGTGCGTAAAACCTGCTGTCGAGCATTTTGCAATAGCTCAACTACTTGCTGGAACAGCATTTTATTTTGAAGATCTTTTGACAAATTTTTTATTTTAAAACCATTTCTAACTCGCCTCTATAGTATCTAATTCCACCTTCAAATTGTTGATGATAAAATCTTGTCGGTCGGGTGTGTTTTTCCCCATATAGAAAGATAACAATTGCTCAACCGAAGTGTTTTTATCCATCATAATTGGATCTAGCCGAATGGTTTCGCCAATAAAATTCTTGAATTCGTCTGGCGATATTTCTCCCAATCCCTTGAATCGGGTGATTTCTGGTTTAGCTCCGCTCCGTTCGCCTGCGGCTCGGGTTGGTTTTAATTTTTCGATAGCATCTCTTCTTTCTTCATCAGAATAACAATAGATGGTTTCTTTCTTGTTTCGAACCCGGAAAAGCGGTGTTTGCAAAATATACAAATGCCCTTCTTTGATTAATTCTGGAAAAAATTGCAGGAAGAAGGTAATCAACAATAATCGAATGTGCATTCCGTCGACATCGGCATCGGTAGCGATTACAATATTGTTGTAGCGCAGGTTTTCCATATCGTCTTCGATATCCAAAGCGGCTTGCAAGAGATTGAATTCTTCGTTTTCATACACAATTTTCTTGCTCATTCCATACGAATTCAATGGCTTACCCCGAAGGCTAAACACTGCTTGTGTATTCACATCACGAGATTTTGTAATAGAGCCCGAAGCCGAATCTCCCTCGGTGATAAAAAGTGTGCTTTCTAGGTTTCTTGGATTTTTCGTATCGGTAAGATGGGCACGACAATCCCTTAATTTTTTATTGTGAAGATTGGCCTTTTTGGCTCTATCCTTAGCTAATTTTCGAATTCCTGAAAGTTCTTTTCGTTCTCTTTCTGCTTGTAAAATTTTACGTAAAAGTGCATCGGCAGTTTCAGGATTTTTGTGCAAATAATTATCTAGTTTATTTTTTACAAAATCATTTACAAAAGTTCGTACCGATTGCATTCCGGGTTCTGAACCCATATCTGTGGAACCTAATTTGGTCTTGGTTTGCGATTCGAAAACAGGCTCCATCACTTTGATACTTATCGCAGTAACAACCGACTTCCGCACATCAGAAGCTTCGAATGGCTTGTTGTAAAATTCTCGAATAGTTTTTACGAGAGCTTCACGATAAGCAGCCAAATGCGTACCTCCTTGAGTGGTATTCTGACCGTTTACAAAAGAGTGGTATTCTTCGGAATATTGGGTTTTACTATGTGTTAAAGCAATTTCAATATCATCGCCTTTTAAGTGAATGATTGGATACTCTAAATCTTCGACACTTATGGTTTCCTCTAATAAATCTTTCAATCCGTTTTCGGAAAAATATTTTTCACCGTTGAATAAAATGGTCAAACCATTGTTTAGGTAACAATAGTTTTTGAGCATTCGGATTACATATTCATAGCGGAATTTATAATTTTTGAAAATTGTTTCGTCTGGAATAAAGGTAACTTTGGTTCCTTTTCGCTTGGTAGTTTCAATAATTTCTTCGTCTAAAACTAAATTTCCTCCTGAGAATTCGGCTCCTTTCTGTTTTTCATCACGAACCGATTCCACACGAAAATAACTGGACAAAGCGTTCACGGCTTTTGTTCCAACTCCATTTAAACCTACAGATTTTTTGAAGGCAAGTGAATCGTATTTTCCACCTGTATTCATTTTAGAAACCACATCAATTACTTTACCGAGAGGAATTCCACGGCCGTAATCGCGAACCGAAACTGTTTTTTCCTTTATGCTGACTTCTATGGTTTTTCCAGCACCCATAACGAATTCATCGATACAGTTGTCCAGCACTTCCTTGAGCAAAATGTATATACCGTCATCGGAAGAAGAACCGTCACCCAATTTTCCGATGTACATTCCGGGACGCATTCTGATGTGTTCTTTCCAGTCGAGTGAGCGTATATTGTCTTCGTTGTATTGAGCTTGATCTGACATTTTAAATTTTATCGAATTTACTAAGTTCTATTCGGTCTATGCTTTGCGTATCGACCTCGGGTGTGCTAATATAGTGTATTTCGGAAGATTTTTAAAATGATATTTATCAAAGTTATTGACAAAGTAATGAGCAAAAAACAAAACAAATCATTGATAATGACAAAGAATTCCAGTATCGGTTACTGTCCACAAACTTGCCTTTTGATTTGTGATTTTTAAGGCATTATTCGACCACGTATTACAAGTGTAAAACAAAGTATAACTGCCTTTAGCTTCATAAAAAGCATCTCTGTTTCCATAACTATAATTAGAAATCCATTGGACACGTTTAGAAGAATCAAACGCAAAACTTTCGGAAATATAAGTTACTAATTTTTGATATTCTTTAGCAGAAATTTTGATCTTTTTACAATTCGCATTTTCATTCATATTTTTATAAAAAGTGGTGTGCATTGCCGACGAACTTAATCCAAAAGCGGCATTGAAAGCTGTACTCGCTTTCAAATCAGACCATTCGGGAGTATTAAGATAAAACCCTTTATCTCCCCAACCAAAAGCAAGATAATTGACCAAACTATCTTTTGATTTAGTTTGTTGAAAGAGAATTTCTTTTGACCAATCTTTGTACTTATTTTTTATTGGAACAACAATATCAGTATGAACTCCATTGGATAAAATGAAGATTTCAATTTCTTTATCTTTTTGAGAAACATTCGAGTTAACCGAAATTTTAGAAATTAAAAGTACAGAAACTACATATAAAACAAGGAAACTCATTATCCCTAAAACTGCTAAACCTAAAGTTTTTAGGCTCTTTTTTACTGACATCATACAAATACTTTTTGGTTCTAAGGATGAAAACAATTTTCAAGCCAAAAAGAATAGGTTTTTAAAATTTTTTAACAATTTCTTTCAACTGATTGTCCAATTCTATATTGGAAATCTTGCCTTTTTCAACATCAAAATTATCGTTAAAACTTGGTAAAGAAAAAGTGTTTTTAATAATCGCTCCATAACGTGGAAATGCATTTTTGGCAATTTCAAGAACCGACATTCCTCCTCTAGCGCCCGGCGAAGTCGCCAATAATAACATTGGTTTTTCCTGAAATACTTTCGCTCCAATTCTGGAACACCAATCGATAATATTTTTGAAAGCTGCAGAATAATTTCCGTTATGTTCAGCGAGAGAAACTACGAGAATATCGGCTGAAGCTATTTTATCTAAAAAGACTTTCGCCAATGGATGTTGACCGATTTCCGTTTCGATATCCACACTAAACAAGCGCATTTGAAAATCGTTTAAATCCAAAACTTCGACTTCGGCATTTTCGAAAAGACTGGCTGTATAAGTTGCTAACTTTTTGTTGATCGAGTTCTGGCTGTTGCTTCCTGCAAAGGCGATGATTTTCATAAAAAAATTTTTATAAATATAGTATAAAAAAGCAAAAACAAAAAGTACTCTTTTTAATAATATTTGGCAACTTTTCTATATTCTACATCTTCGCCCAAATGTTTCAAATTTAGAATTCGTTTGAATTCATTTCTACTAGGTTTTATAACAAATGATGATGAATCCAGCATCGTCGATTTGACTTTGGTCAATGAATCGATACGCTTTATATCTTGCTCAGTATACATATATTTGATTTTGAGGCTATTTTTTCCTAAACTGATTGATTTGACAGTCCAATATAATGAATCCTTGTAGTTAAGAACTAATTTTCCGTCAAATCGTTTGGCTTTCTGTGCCGCTGAAAAGATAAAAAAAGTATCAATTTGTTTACTTGATAATTCGATAGAATCTTTGAGTTGTCTATAATCAAATACTTCATTGTCATCTTTAGCAATGTACTTGCCCTTTGAAAAAACAAAGTCGTTCTTAAGGGAATCAATGTAGTTTTTATGACACTTGAACTTAAAAAAACTTTCGCGAAGGATAACATGGCCTTTAATATTCAAATAAACTGAATCGGAGTCTATAAACAACCCCTGAAATTTATTGGGAATATCTGCCAATTCGGCATCATTTATAGGTTGGGAACTTTCGAAATAAAAACTGAGTCCACTAGGTTCGGCCTTTTTGCAGGAAAACAAAAGCAGAATTCCAAGCACTAAAAAATATTTTTTCATTTTCTACATCTCTAAAATTCCTAGTAAAATTACGCATAAAAATCTTAAATACAATTGATTTCCCCTCTTGATTTTACCCCAGATTGAAATGAAAAGCATTTTGCTGTAACGCTCCTTTTTTCTTGACCAAAAAGAGCGACCAAAGGAAGCTCCTTTTTGGTCTTAGAAAAAATAGCGTTATGGAAAAATCTTGCAATGAAAAGCTGGATTAGGTGCACAAAAAAAACTGCCCAATTGCTTGAACAGTTTTGTCTATTTTCTTAATTCCTTATTCTATTTTCTTCTTACACATTAAATCTAAAGTGCATCACATCGCCATCTTTTACGATATATTCTTTTCCTTCGACCTTGAACTTTCCGGCTTCTTTGCATTTGGCTTCTGAACCATACTGCACAAAATCTTCGTACGAAATCACTTCGGCACGGATGAATCCTTTTTCGAAATCGGTGTGGATTACTCCAGCAGCTTGTGGTGCAGTAGCTCCAATATTGATGGTCCAAGCACGAACTTCTTTGACACCAGCCGTAAAATACGTTTGTTGCTTCAATAGTTTATAAGCTGCACGGATTAAAACTGCTGATCCAGGCTCAGTCAATCCCATATCTTCAAGGAAAACCTGGCGCTCTTCGTAGCTTTCTAACTCTGTGATATCAGCCTCAGCACCAACGGAAAGAACAATCACTTCTGCATCTTCATCTTTTACCAATTCGCGAACTTGATCTACATATTTATTTCCGTTTACAGCTGAATTTTCATCAACATTGCAAACGTACAAAACGGGTTTTGCTGTAATCAATTGGAAACCTTCCATCAAAACTTCTTCGTCATTAGTTTGAGGAACAACCGTTCTGGCTGATTTTGCTTGCAATAAGGTTTCTCTAATTCGGTCTAAAAGTGCTTTTTCGACTTGGGCATCTTTATTTCCAGTTTTGGCAGCACGATTCACTTTTTCGAGACGTTTTTCAACGTTTTCTAAATCTTTCAATTGCAATTCGATATCAATTGTTTCTTTGTCACGGATAGGATCTACATTTCCGTCAACGTGAACGATATTGTCATTATCAAAACAACGCAAAACGTGAATAATGGCGTTGCACTCTCTGATGTTTCCAAGGAATTGATTTCCCAATCCTTCGCCTTTACTGGCTCCTTTTACCAAACCTGCGATATCTACGATATCTACAGTTGCCATTTGAACGCGTTCCGGTTTTACTAATTCTTCTAACTTATTGATTCGGGGATCGGGTACGTTTACAACTCCTATATTGGGTTCGATGGTACAAAACGGAAAGTTGGCACTTTGCGCTTTGGCATTGGATAAACAATTGAATAATGTTGATTTTCCAACATTTGGTAATCCTACAATTCCTGCTTTCATTATACTGTATTTTATTAAAAGTGTGCAAATATAAGACTTAATAAATGCTTGATAAACAAAATTTAAGTATTAATTATTTTGAGATCATAATTCATAAAAAAAGCTGCACTAATTTGATTAGAACAGCCTTTGTTATTTTTGGAAAAAACATCTTATTCGTTATGCAAAAATGCTTGTCTGCTTAACAATGTTTCTTCGCTTTCTACGTGATTATCATCAGGAATACAACAATCTACTGGGCAAACCGCTGCACATTGTGGCTCTTTATGAAAACCTTTACATTCTGTACATTTTCCTGGTACAATGTAATAAATATCATCCGAAATAGGTGTTTGAGCCTCATCGGCATCTACTTCTTCTCCTGACGGTAAAACTACTTTTCCTTTGATTCTAGTTCCGTCTCTATATCTCCAATCGTCTGCTCCTTCGTAAATTGCAGTATTTGGACATTCCGGCTCACAGGCACCACAGTTGATGCACTCGTCTGTTATTATAATTGCCATATCTATTTTGTTTTTGGTTTATACGTTGAATTTTAAAGCATTAAGAACTTTAGACCTCTGCTTTTGACTATTGTCTAGAGCTAATAAAAAGCTTATTTTTGCCAAAAATACAATCAAAACTTTTCAAATACAAATAACAAATGCTAGAAAGCGATAAAAAAAGAGGATTTATTGAATTGGGAAAATTTTTAAGCCAGTTTTCCGAGAATGAGTCTAGCCAGAATCCATCGGTTTTGCAAAATGAGTTGTTTTTTGAAGATTTTGAAAATTTAATACAACTATCACAATCCCACAACGGTTGGTACACCCCTGAAAACGTTTACTTTGCTCTTCAATCTTGGGCAACAGCCTTAACGGAAGAAAACTTTGAGAAATGGCTGTCTGCCTATAATCTCAATGATGTAAAACCTAAAACCGTTGGGCTGATTTTAGCCGGAAATATTCCGCTAGTTGGTTTTCACGATTTTTTATCGGTATTAATTTCAGGACATAATGCCCTTATAAAAACTTCATCAAACGATCAATTTTTATTGCCTTTTTTAGCAAACTATTTAATTGCGATTGAACCCGAATTGGCTAACAAAATCACTTTTATCGAAGGAAAACTAGAAAATTTTGATGCTGTAATCGCCACCGGAAGTGACAATACTGCGCGTTATTTCGAATATTATTTTAAAGATAAACCTAGCATTATTCGTAAAAACCGAAATTCAGTTGCTGTTTTGAATGGAGAGGAAACCAAAGAACAACTAGTTGCTTTGGGTGAAGATATTTTTAGGTATTTTGGATTGGGTTGCCGCAATGTTTCCAAACTATTCGTCCCAAAAGGCTATTCTTTCAACCCCTTTTTTGAAGCCATTTTTGAATACCAAGATATAATCCATTATGAAAAATACGCCAATAATTATGATTATAACAAAGCGGTTTTCTTGATGAGTAATTTCAAGCTATTAGATAATGGTTTTTTGACTATTAAAGAAGACAACAGCTACAGCTCCCCTATTTCGAGTGTTTTTTATGAATACTATGAATCTATTGAAGATTTACAAAATCGACTTGAATCTGAAAATGAAAAAGTTCAATGCATTGTCGGCAACAATCTTGTCGAAAACAGCATCCCATTTGGCTGTACACAAAAGCCAAATTTATGGGATTATGCAGATAATGTGGATACAGTGTCTTTTTTGTTAACATTATAAAAAAAAATAAGCGAATTATTCCGAATTATTTAATGCATATTCAAGTCCGATTTCCGAAATTTGCAACTTAATTTTTTGGACATCAATCACACCATGAAAAAACACAACTACAGCGCAGGACCTTGTATTTTACCACAAGAAGTTTTTGAAAAATCAGCTCAAGCCATATTAAATTTCAATAATTCGGACTTGTCCATTTTAGAAATTTCGCACCGAAGTAAAGATTTCGTTGCCGTAATGGAAGAAGCTCGAGCATTGGCTTTGGAACTTTTAGGATTAGAAGGAAAAGGATATCAAGCTCTTTTTCTTGCTGGTGGAGCAAGTATGGAATTTTTGATGGCACCATACAACTTAATGAAAGAAAACGGTAAAGCTGCTTATCTTGATTCAGGTACTTGGGCCAGCGCAGCTATCAAAGAAGCTAAATTTTTCGGAGAAACTGTTATCGTTGGTTCATCAAAAAACGAAAACTACAACCACGTTCCTAAAGGATACTCAATCCCTGCAGATGCGGATTATTTTCACTGTACTAGTAACAATACCATTTTCGGAACTCAAATGAAAGAATTTCCTACTTTGGATATTCCAATGGTTTGCGATATGAGTTCTGACATCTTTTCGAGAAACATAGATTTTTCTAAATTCGGCATTATTTACGCGGGAGCTCAAAAAAATATGGGACCTGCGGGAGCGGCTTTGGTCGTAATCAAAGAAGAAATTCTAGGTAAAAACGGACGTACTATTCCAAGTATGCTAGATTATTCTAAGCATATTAAAGCAGAAAGTATGTACAACACACCACCTGTTTTTCCTATTTACGCTTCACTTTTGACTTTGCAATGGCTTAAAAACCTTGGTGGAATTGCTGCAATAGAAAAGATAAACAATGCAAAAGCAGATTTACTATACACAGAAATTGATAGAAACCCTTTATTTAAAGGAACAGCAGTAGTTGAAGACCGTTCTACAATGAATGCGACCTTCTTATTGGACACTCCATTACACACGGATACTTTCAATGCAATGTTGAAAGAAGCCGGAATTGTTGGTTTGCCAGGGCACCGTTCAGTAGGAGGTTATAGAGCTTCTATGTATAACGCAATGCCATTAGAAAGTGTTCAGGTTTTGGTTGAAGTAATGAAAGATTTAGAAAATAGAGTATAAGCCTTAGATTCCAAAAGGGATTAGAAAATTATAATTTAATAAGAGAGTGAAACGAATTCATTTCTCACAATGAAAAGAAAATGAAAGTATTAGCCAATGACGGAATTTCGAAAAGTGGAATTCTAGCTTTAGAAAAAGGTGGATTTGAAGTTATAACTACAAAAGTAGCCCAAGAACAAGTTGCAAATTTTGTAAACGAAAACAACGTAAGCGTAGTTTTGGTAAGAAGTGCAACCAAAGTTCGCAAAGATATAATCGACGCTTGTCCTGGACTAAAAATTATTGGTCGTGGAGGTGTTGGGATGGATAATATCGATGTTGATTATGCAAAAAGCAAAGGTATCAGTGTTATCAATACTCCTGCCTCTTCATCGGAATCGGTGGCGGAATTGGTATTTGCACACTTATTCTCAGGAGTTCGATTCCTGCACGATTCGAATAGAAATATGCCTTTAGAAGGGGATTCAAACTTTGAAGGTTTGAAAAAAGCCTACGCTAACGGAACTGAATTAAGAGGTAAAACTTTAGGTATTGTTGGAATTGGCCGTATTGGTCAAGCTACTGCAAAAATGGCTTTGGGTCTTGGCATGAAAGTAATTGCTGCCGATAGTTTTATTCCTACTGTAGATGTTAAAGTTGAATTTTTCGACGGGCAATCTATTACCACAACTATTGTTTCTCAATCTTTAGAATCATTATTCAAAGAAGCCGATTTCATTACATTGCACGTTCCTGCTCAAGATGGATACATCATTAGCGAAGCAGAATTAGCTACTATGAAAGACGGAGTTGGAATCGTAAACTGTGCTCGTGGTGGCGTTATTGACGAAGTAGCGTTAATCAAAGCATTAGATTCAGGAAAAGTATCCTTTGCTGGACTAGACGTTTTCGAAAGTGAACCAAAACCTGAAATGACTATTTTGATGCACCCAAAAATCTCTTTGACTCCACACATCGGAGCTGCAACTGGAGAAGCACAAGATCGAATTGGAACTGAATTAGCTTCGCAAATAATTAACATTTTAAGCTAAATATCTATACTATATATTTACAGGCTGTCTATTTAGGCAGCCTTTTTTTTGTTAAATACTATTCATCAACCATTTGTTTTTTGTAATTTTATTTTTCAAAACTGCAAAGTGAAAAATTACTGCTACATATTAACTTTGATTCTCTTTCTTATCGTGAGCTGCACTAGCAAAAAGTCAACTGCGTCCGATCCTGAAAAAAATATAACTACAATAAATGACACTATAAAAATT
Organism: Flavobacterium sp.; assembly: GCF_044348915.1. Lineage (GTDB taxonomy): Bacteria > Bacteroidota > Bacteroidia > Flavobacteriales > Flavobacteriaceae > Flavobacterium. Next base: position 55,864 of record NZ_JBIKRX010000006.1, read on the forward strand.
GCAAAAAAAGATGTCAAAGTAACCAATGACACCATCCGAATTGCCAATGATTCATTAGAATATGAGGTGATCATTATCGATCCCGGTTTCAGTTCTTGGATTGCTAGCAGAGCTTTTCAAAGAGGATATCATTCTCAGTCCTACTTGGAAACGAAGAATATTTTCTACATCAACGAGTGGAACAATCGTGTGTTACAACCTCAACGCTTCAATCCGAATTTATATGAAATGAGAATCGATTATGACCAGAACATCAATTACGGCTATGAAGTAAATTATTTGATTTACAATTATATGATTTACTTTCAAAACACCTATAACCAGCGACTATATGGAATTGTCCCTCCAAGATAATACACTATATTTGTGCTATTAGTTTTATTTTAAAATGGAGAATTTAAAAAAACGTTGGGGAATTACTTCTAATTTTCAATTGGTCATCATTTTTGTAGTTTTTGCAATTACAGGATCGGCTTCGGCTTGGTTGTCAAAACCAGTTTGCAATTTGATAGGAATCACTAAGGAAGATTTAGGTTTATGGTTTACGCCCGTTCGATTAATTGTGATTTTTCCGTTGTATCCTTTTGTATTAATATTCTTTGGCTATCTTTTTGGTCAATCAAAATTCTTTTTCCCTTTTTCGAAAAAAATGTTGCGAAGTATGGGATTGGGATTTATTTTTAAAGAAGAAAAAAAGTAAGTTATTTTTCTTTTTTGATCCAATAATTGTAAATCCAAGCCAATGTAAAGGATGGAATGAAATCTGTAAATGGAGTGATTTCCTCTATAAAAGTAAAAATTCCACCTACTTTTCCAACGGTTCCTTTGTACATCCAAGTCATTAGAAATCCAGCCATTGGAGCCCAAACCACATCCGAAAATTCGCCAACTAATGGAATCGAGAAAGACAACATTCCTATAGCGTCGAAAACTATTCCCAAAATAAGATTTCGGTTTTTATTGCTTTCTTTCTCTATGATTACTTCTTCTGTCATTTTAGTGTTTTTCAATACAAAGATACAAATACAAGTTAGAAGTAAGAGGTTAGAGGTTCGAAGTAAATAAAACGGCTAAAAAAATATTGGCAATGATAACCAAAATCTTTGTTTCTTTGTAAAAACTGTTCCAAAAGATGATACACGCAAAAAACATTCATAAATATTACGACCAACTTCAAGTACTCAAAGGAGTTGATTTACTTATTAAAAAAGGTGAAATCGTTTCTATCGTAGGCGCTTCGGGTGCTGGAAAAACGACGCTTTTGCAAATTCTTGGAACATTAGACAAGCCCACCATCGAAAACGGAATAGAATTGCGTATCAACAATCAAGATATTTTGACGATGAATGATAAAACTTTATCCAAATTCAGAAATTTGAACTTGGGTTTTATCTTCCAATTTCATCAATTATTACCGGAATTCACGGCTTTGGAAAATGTTTGTATTCCAGCCTATATCGCCAATAAATCACGTCAGGAAACGGAAACTGAAGCCAAAAGATTACTCGAATATCTCGGACTTTCGCACCGAATCAACCACAAACCCAACGAACTTTCGGGCGGGGAACAACAACGTGTGGCGGTCGCAAGAGCTTTAATCAACAAACCTGCTATCATTTTTGCCGATGAACCATCGGGAAATCTTGATACTCATTCAGCCGAAAATTTACACCAATTGTTTTTTAAATTACGTGATGAATTTGGACAAACCTTTGTTATTGTTACCCACAACGAAGAATTGGCCAATATGGCGGATAGAAAATTGGTGATGGTGGATGGATTGATAAGTTAGCAGTATTCAGGTTCCAGATTGCAGGCTGCAGATTGCAGGTTGCAGAAATAAAAAAATCCGTTTCAATCAGCGTTTTGCTTTAGCAAATCCGTATTATCCGCGTTCTAATTATGAATTCATTCGAACTTAAATCCTTTCTCGACGAAAAGGTAATTCAATACAACACGCTTGATTTTATCGAAAGTGATCCGGTACAAATTCCGCATTTGTTTTCCCAAAAAGAAGATATTGAAATTGCTGGTTTTTTGAGTGCTACTATTGCTTGGGGCAACCGCAAAATGATTATCAAAAATGCTCACAAGATGATGGATTTGATGGGGAATTCCCCTTATGATTTCGTGATGTCACATTCCGAAGATGATTTGGAACGAATGGAATCTTTTGTTCACCGAACCTTTAACGGACAGGATTTTTCGAGTTTTATAAAAGGACTGCAACACATTTACAAAAACCATAACGGTCTCGAAGCGGTTTTCGCCCAACATCAAGAACCGAATTCGATGCAAAAAAGCATTTCCGAATTCAAGAAAAGTTTCTTTGAAATTCCACACCAAAACCGAACCCAAAAACACATCTCCGACCCAATGAATGGTTCTGCGGCGAAAAGAATTAATATGTACCTGCGGTGGATGTGCCGCCAAGACAACAAAGGCGTTGATTTAGGCATTTGGAAAAGCATTTCGCCTTCACTCCTATCTTGCCCGCTTGATGTTCATTCTGGAAATGTAGCTCGGAAATTAGGCTTGCTGACCCGAAAACAAAACGACGGAAAAGCTTTGGCAGAACTCGATTTAAAACTTCGTGAACTCGACCCGAACGATCCCGTAAAATATGATTTTGCGTTATTTGGACTGGGCGTTTTTGAGGGTTTTTGATATTGATTATTAGACTATTGTAATCATTGAATTCTGTAAACATCTCATAATCTAACAATCTAACCATCATTTTAACGTACCTTTGCACAAAATTTACGTTTTATGACCACTTTCGAAAAATTCAATCTCCCAAAATCAGTACAAAAAGCAATCGATGATTTAGGATTCACAACGCCTACTCCTATTCAGGAAAAAACTTTTTCTGTGATAATGTCAGGTCGCGATATGATGGGAATTGCACAAACGGGAACAGGTAAAACCTTTGCTTATTTATTGCCCTTATTAAAACTTTATAAATTCACTCCAGGTCATACTCCAAAAATTGTAATTCTTGTTCCAACTCGTGAATTGGTTGTTCAAGTTGTTGAGGAAGTCGAAAAATTGACTAAATATATGTCGGTTCGTACTGTAGGGATCTTTGGAGGTGTTAATATTAACACTCAAAAAACAGTTGTTTATACTGGTTGTGACATTCTAGTAGGAACTCCCGGTCGTGTAATGGATTTAACATTAGACAATGTCATCCGTTTCGAAGAAATGCAAAAATTAGTCATCGATGAGTTCGACGAAATGCTGAATTTAGGTTTCCGCACCCAATTGACTGCAATTTTAGCAATGATGCCTAAAAAACGTCAAAACATTCTGTTTTCGGCTACAATGACCGAAGAAGTAGATAAGGTTCTGAACGATTATTTTGATTATCCTGAAGAGGTAACCCTTTCGGCATCGGGAACTCCATTAGAAAATATTACACAAATCACTTATAATGTCCCGAACTTCAATACCAAAATCAATATGCTGAAACACTTGTTGGAAACCAACGAGGATATGAGCCGTGTTTTAGTTTTTGTTAACAACAAGAAGATTTCGGATATGGTTCACACTCGAATCGAGGAAGATTTTGAAGGTCAATTTGGTGTAATCCACTCCAATAAATCTCAAAATTATCGTTTGAGTACAATGGCTGAATTCCAAGCAGGTAATCTTCGAGGTCTGATCACTACCGATATTATGGCTAGAGGTTTGGATATTTCGAATATTACCCACGTCATCAATTTCGAAATGCCTGAGCTTCCAGAATTGTATATGCACCGTATTGGTCGTACCGGTCGTGCCGATGCGACAGGAACCGCCATCAGTATGATTGCTCCACGCGAAGATGAATTCAAATTTGCCATTGAATTACTAATGGATATGGAATTGTCTGTTGAGGATTTTCCAGAAACTGTTGAAATCTCCACAAAACTAATCGAACCTGAAAAAGACCGTCAGCCGATGAAGTTTATGATGAAAAAGGTAAAATTAGAAGGCGACGGCGCATTTCACGAGAAAAGCAAAAAGAATAAAAAAGTCAATCTCGGTGGCCCTGGTATAACCAAGAAAAAAACACACGGTTCGGTAAATAGAAATATGTTGAAAAACCAAGCCAAGAAACGCAAGGATAAGAAATAGTTGTCAGTGTTCAGTTTTTAGTATGCAGTTAAGTACTGAACACTAAAAACTAAACACTGATTACTTATACTAGATCTTTGTAAAAACCAAACAAACTGGAGAACACAAGTCTATTTTTTTGCCAGTTGCAGCAAGCATTCCTGTAGTTTTATCTCTTTTAAAAATTACGATTTCATTTGTATATTGATGTCCCACCAAAAGAAAATTCCCAGTTGGGTCAATATTGAAATTTCGAGGTCCTTTTCCTAATGTGCTGGTTCTTTGCACGAATTCTAAACTTCCTTTTTTCGAAATTTTGAAAACAGAAATATCATTGGCAGTTCCGCGATTGGTGGCGTACAAAAACTTCCCGTCCGGCGAAATATGAATATCAGCGGCTCCAATATCTCCTTTAAAATCGGTAGCAACTACGGTAGTTTCGCTCAATTTTTTCAATATCCCATCATTATAACTAAGTGATGTGATTGTACCGTCTAATTCTTGTAAAACAAAAACATTCTTACCGTCTTTACTAAAAATTAAATGCCTTGGACCACTCCCAGGTTTAAGATCAAAACTGCTTTTTAGTTTCAAAGCTTCGGTTACTGAATTTGGATCGTATCGATACAAGTACACTTTGTCAGTTCCTAAATCATTGGCTAAAACGCACTTCTTGTCAGGCGAAAAATAGACCATATGAGCGTGTGGTGCTTCCTGTCTTTTTTCATTAATACCTTTGCCTGTATGTTGTACTATTTGTTTCACTTCGCCAACACTCCCGTCACTGTTTTTGGCTAAAACCGAGATATTACCACTAGAATAATTGGCTGTAATCACATTTTTATCATCATTAATTATATAACACGGATTTAACGCGTTTACATTTTTAAAATTTATAAAATCCAATTTTCCGCTTTTCGAATCATATCCAAAGGCGCTCACAGAACTCTTTTTATCATTTTCACTTACCGAATAAACAAATTTATTATCATTAGAAACCGCTAAATAACTAGGATTCAAAATGTTTTCAGTATTGCTCTTGAGCTTAAAATCACCGATTTCAGAATCGAATTCATATACATAAATTCCTTTGCTTTCACAGCTTTTGGTGTAGGTTCCAACAATCAAATTGAATTTTTTTTCCTGCGCTTCGATAGTTGTTAAAGCGAAAAGAGAAAGAAAGGTTGCAAAAATGGTTTTCATATTGTTTTACTATTTCGAATTAATTGGAAACAATTACTTATTCCGATGCTTCAAATATAAACTAAATTTTATCAAAATCAGTGCGCAATTGCAGACTAAAATATAAAATCAAAATACTATCTTTGACAAATACAATTCGCTGAACACCTCTGAAAATTGTAGCTTGTGAAGTAAACTAAATAACGGAATGCAATTCAAATATCCAGAAATCTTTTATTTTCTTTTCTTGTTGGTTATACCAATTCTGGTTCATTTATTTCAATTGCGACGTTTCAAAAAGGAATATTTCACGAATGTTCGTTTCCTCAAAGAACTTTCCATTCAAACCAGAAAGAGTTCCAAAATCAAAAAATGGTTGCTTTTAGCCAGCCGTCTACTCCTGTTAACTTGCCTGATTATTGCTTTTGCCCAACCTTTTTTTAAAGCGAAAGACAGCAAAAACAGTTCGAATGAAATGTATATCGTTTTAGATAATTCTTTTTCGATGCAAGCCAAAGGTCAAAAAGGCGAATTGCTAAAAAGAGCCATTCAAGAATTACTCGAAAACACTCCCGAAAACCAAACGTTTTCGCTGATTACCAATTCGGAAACTTTTTGGAATACCGATATCAAATCCATTCGAACCGAATTACAAAACCTGAAATACAGCGCTTTGCCTTTTCAATTGGAAACTGCGATGTCAAAAATAAAATCCAGAAAAACAGTTGTAAACAAGGATATTGTTGTGATTACGGATGCTCTGGGACTAACTCCTAAAAAATTGAAAAGCATTGACAAAGACTACAATACTTACTTTGTCATTCCAGAAGCGGAACAGAAAAATAATGCCTCTATTGATAGCGTATTTATTCATCAAACCTTGGATGACTTTTATGAAATTGGTTTAAAAATGTCTTATTTTGGCGAACAGACAAAGCAAATTCCAGTGGCCTTGTACAATCAAAATAAATTGATTGCGAAGACAATGACCAAGTTTGACACCGAAGACAAAACCATCTATTTCAGTATCCCTAAAAAGGATTTTCACGGCTATGCTTCAATTACCGACAATGGGTTAGCATACGACAACGACTTGTATTTCAGCATTTCGAAACCGAAAAAAAACAACATTATCAGCATTGGACAAGCTGAAAAATCGAATTTCTTAACACGAATTTACACCACTGATGAATTTAATTTCTACAATTATCCGATTGAAACTTTGGATTATAATTCTATAGAAAATCAGGATGCGATTGTTTTGAATGAACTAGAAGAAATTCCGCAAGCGCTGCAAACTACTTTGAAATCTTTTGTTGAAAAAGGGGGCAATTTAATTCTTATTCCATCTGCAAAAGCTTCTGTAGTTAACCTCAACTCATTTATAAAAATCTTTGGAAACATCCAATTCAAATCTATAGAAAACAAAGAAAAATTAATCACGAAAATCAACTTTAATCATCCTTTATTCAGCGGTGTTTTTGAGAATACCATCAATAATTTTCAATATCCGAAAACAAAAACTTCATTTGGAATCTCAGGTTCTAATCCAGCAGTTTTGTACTACGAAGACCAAACTCCTTTTTTGAGTTCGATAAATAGCTCTCGAGACTCGTCGGGATCTTCCGCATATGTTTTCACAGCTCCAATCAATTTAGAAAACTCCAATTTTCAGCAATCACCAGTAATTGTACCTTCTTTCTATAAAATGGGCGCGAACAGTCAAAACAATGGTGTAAATGCACTAACAATAGGACAAAACAATTCATTTTTGGTGAACGCCACTTTGTCAAAAGATGAAATCTTGAAAGTAAAAAACGATGCTGAACCCTTTATTCCAATCCAACAAATCCTGAATAGTAAGGTAAAATTAACTTTCAACGAGTTTCCTACTCAGGCAGGGAATTTTGGGATTTTTTCAAAAAATGACCGGTTACAAAACATCAGTTTCAATTACAATAGAACCGAAAGTAATTTGGCTCAAGCCAATGAAGACGTACTGTCAGATTACAAAACCATCGATTCTTTAAATACCGTTTTCGACACATTACAAACCGACCGAACTGACAATCAAATTTGGAAATGGTTTGTTATATTTGCATTGCTCTTTCTCCTTACTGAAATGGCAATTATAAGATTTGTAAAATAAAAACGCTAGATACAATTTTACCGCAAATTCGCAAATTATTCTAATTGTAAGAAATTGAAATTTGTGAAATTGTGGTAAAAAATAAAAAAATATTCAAATAATTAAACAATTATTATGAGCACAATTATCCGGGAAGCCAAAATCATCGACTCTTCAAGTCCTTTTCACAATCAAACCGTCGATCTTTTAATTGTTAATGGAATCATCACAAAAATCGGAACTTCACTTCCCAATCCAGAAAGCATAGAGGAAGTAAAACTAGAGAATTTACATCTTTCACAGGGTTGGTTTGACAGCAGCGTTTCACTAGGAGAACCTGGTTTTGAAGACCGAGAAACTATCGCCAATGGATTGAATGTTGCTTCCAAAAGTGGTTTCACAGCGATTGCGTTGCAACCCAACTCCTACCCGATTATAGACAACCAATCGCAAATCAATTTTGTAAAAAGCAAAGCCAATGGTTTCGCGACCGAGCTTTTCCCAATCGGTGCACTTACCAAAGAAAGTGAAGGAAAAGATATGGCGGAATTATTCGATATGAAAAATGCTGGAGCTGTTGCATTCGGAGATTACAATAAAAGTTTGGACAATGCCAATTTGCTAAAAATTGCCTTGCAATACGTTCAGGATTTTGATGGATTGGTTATTGCTTTCGCCCAAGATTCCAACATCAAAGGAAACGGCGTTGCCAATGAAGGTATCGTCTCCACCCGATTGGGATTGAAAGGAATTCCAGATTTGGCCGAAGAATTGCAAATAGCTAGAAACTTATTTCTACTCGAATACACTGGTGGAAAACTACATATTCCAACGATTTCAACTGCAAAATCTGTACAAATAATAAAGGAAGCCAAAGCCAAAGGATTAAAAGTGACTTGCAGCGTTGCCGTGCATCATTTAGTGTTAACCGATGAGAAACTAGAAAATTTCGACACTCGAAGTAAAGTTACGCCGCCATTGCGAACCGAAACCGACAGACAGGCCTTGTTAGCGGGAATTCTAGATAACACCATCGATATGATTACAACCGATCATAATCCAATTGACATTGAGCACAAAAAAATGGAGTTTGACGGAGCGAAAAATGGAACAATTGGTTTAGAAAGTGCTTTTGGTGCGTTGTTAACCGTATTGCCCTTGGAAAAAGTAATCGGAAAATTGACTGCAGGAAAAACTACTTTCGGAATTGAAAATCTTTCTATTTCAGAAGGAAATAAAGCCAACTTCAGCTTATTCAACCCAGAAGGAAACAGTATTTTTACGAACGAAAATATCTTGTCAAAATCGAAAAACTCCGCTTTTCTGGGAACAGAACTGAAAGGAAAAGCATATGGAATTTATAATCAAGGTAGATTAGTTTTAAATTAATAAACATACCTGACAGGTTTCAAAAACCTGTCAAGTATAGTAAATCAAAAAAATGAACAACAGCATCGAAAAAGGAAAAACCGCAGCCATCACTAGCTACATATTAATCATCGGCGTTTTTATCGCAATGTCGATGAATACAGGCGAGGATAAGAATTCATTTGCTTCGTTTCACATTCGTCAAGCCTTGGGTCTATCGTTCACTTTTATTTCGTTGGGATTAATTATCAGTAATTTTGACAGCCCTATGATATCCATTTCTATGTGGGTTTCCCTTTCTGTTTTATGGACTTACGGCATTTTTAGTGCTATCAATGGCCAAACTAAACCAATTCCTCTTTTAGGAAATTATTTCCAAAAATGGTTTGCATCAATCTCTTGATTGTAGATTGCTGATTAACGATTTATGATTTCAGATGGCAAAACTTATCACTATAAACTGAACACCACATAATTATTATGAAATTATCTTTAGAATATCTCGTACGAGAACCTAAAATAAAACTGGACAAAAATCCGCTTCTACTATTAATACACGGTTACGGTAGCAACGAACAAGATCTATTTTCCTTCGCTGCAGAACTTCCTGGTGAATATTATATTGTTTCAGCTCGCGCTCCATACGATTTGCAATACGACAGTTATGCTTGGTACGCCATTAACTTTGACGCGGATCAAAACAAATTTTCCGACAATGAACAAGCGCAAACTTCACGTGATTTGATTGCAAATTTCATTGATGAATTGGCTGCTAATTATTCTATTGATTCTGGAAACGTGACTTTAATTGGATTTAGCCAAGGCGCCATTTTGAGTTATGCTGTGGCACTTTCGTATCCAGAAAAAGTGCAAAGAGTAGTAGCAATGAGCGGTTATATTAGTCCCGATATTTTCAAAGAAAATTATCTTAAAAATTCGTTTTCAAACCTAAAAGTATTTACGTCTCACGGCACAGTTGACCAAGTAATTCCTGCAGAATGGGGCCGCAAAGCAAAACCTTTTTTAGACAATTTGGGAATAAATGCCACTTACAAGGAATACCCAATTGGGCACGGAGTTTCTCCACAAAATTTTTATGATTTTAAGAATTGGTTGAAAGGATAAAAAGACCGCTAATTCGCAGATTTTTAATTCCTGAAAAGAGGAAATCTGCGGTAAAAATTTATTTTTGATATAATAATGATTGAAATGTTTCGAAAGAAACGGTTTCATCCTCATTGACAAAATATTTTATCAACACTTCTCCCCAATACTCACCATCACTAAAATCGGCGATAATCCAGCGATGGTTCAACACTTTCACTTTATTGATGATGAATTTATTGGCGCCAATTTGATCTTGTCCTACATAAGGATTGCCTTTAGGATTGGCATTCAAAT
>NZ_JBIKRX010000120.1:0-6413 GCF_044348915.1 Flavobacterium sp.
TATTTAGAAACAATGGATATAAGAATTGAAAAATTTAACGAATTAATGAAAATATTTGAGTTTGAAAATGATTTAGGTAAAAACCTCTCTAAGTTAATTGTAAATATTTAATGGACTTTATATAATAGAAAAGCAACAACAAAAACTTCTTGGGGAACAAGAGATGCAATGAAAAGCACTAAAAAAGGAGGCTTGGACCCTACCTCTCCGTCAACAAATCTTAATTTTTGGGTTTGCACCATTGGAGGTGGAATTCTAGGATATGCTCAATTCCCAGGTGGTTCACTAGCAACTGACGGCGTGGTTTGTGATTCTAAATATGTTGGAGTAACACCAAATTCTAGCGCTGCATATCCATACAACTTAGGTAGAACTGCTACTCACGAAGTAGGTCACTGGATGAACTTGCGTCATATTTGGGATGATGCCACTTGCGGAAGTGATTTAGTTGCTGACACGCCAACGCATAATGCAGCTAATTACGGTGTTCCAGCTTATCCTCATTACAGTACTTGTACTGGAACTCCAGTGGAAATGACAATGAATTATATGGACTATACCGATGACCGAGGAATGTATATGTTTACTAATGGCCAAAAAGCTAGAATGGATGCTATTTTTGCCTCTGGAGGAGTAAGAGCTAGTTTCAGAAATTAATCTTAAACATTTTTAGAATATAGAACTCGTTCGCCAAGTCGAACGAGTTTTTTTTTATCTTTAGCCTCAAAAATAAATATAATGATAACATCTAAAATTATTGCAAACGGAATAGTAAGAGCTATTATCTATCTGGTTTTAGCGGCATTGGTATTGTATTTTATATACTTGATTCAGTCTGTTTTGATTTATCTAGTTTCGGCATTGATTTTGACGTTAATCGGGAATCCGATTATGCAGTTCTTAAAAAAAAGACTAAAATTCAAACATACGTTAGCAACAATTACCACTTTATCTCTTTTTGTACTTTGCATAGCAGGACTTATCTTGATGTTTGTCCCATTAATCGCAACTCAAGGTCAAAATTTATCCTTATTAAAAACGGTGGAAATCGAAGAAGACATTACCCAATTGACTAACCAAACTGTAGCATTTTTAGAAAGTCACAATATCGACACTTCAGAAATTATCAAAGAAGCGAATATTGGCTCGAAAATAAACCTAAATGTCATTCCGGATTTCCTAAACTCCGTACTCGGCACCATTAGTAGTTTCGGTCTAGGTTTAGCTTCTGTTCTATTTATCACCTTTTTCTTTATTAAGGACAGTTTGCTTTTTGTTTCAGGAGCGAAAAAATTAATTCCCGACTCCCACGAGGAACAGATTTTGAATTCGGTTCATAAAATAAACCATTTGCTTTCACGCTATTTCATTGGCTTACTAATGCAACTGTTTATCGTATTTATTTTATACGTAATTGTACTCTTCATTTTCGATATCCCGAATCTGTTTATCATTGCCTTTTTATGTGCCGTTCTCAATATAGTACCTTACATTGGCCCATTAATTGCTTCAATTTTAGCTGCCGTTTTGACAATGCTTAGCAATTTAGGTTCGGATTTTCAAACGGTAATGCTACCAACAACCATTTATGTACTCATTGGTTTTTGGATTGTTCAAGTCATCGACAACAACCTATCACAGCCTTTAATTTTCTCTAAAAGTGTAAGTTCTCATCCCTTAGAGATTTTTCTAGTCATCCTCATCGCAGGTTTTCTATCGGGAATTTTGGGAATGGTAATCGCCGTTCCTATCTACACTATTCTGAAAGTAATCGGAAAAGAGTTCTTCCCTGATAATAAAGTGATTCAGCTGCTTACTAAAAACATATAGTTTTGGATTATAATATTTTAAATCCTGAAATCCAGCAATTTATCAATGCTAATATTGATGCCAATATTGCGAAACTAGCTTTGCAAAAAAATCCATTTCCGGAAATAGACTGGATTTCAATCCTGAATCAGATTGAAGCGAAAACTAAAGCAAAAGACAAACTTCCAACTTGGTTCACTGCAAAAAACATTTTGTTTCCAAGTAAAATTTCAGTCGAACAAACTTCATCCGAAAGAACCGCTTCTTATAAATCTGAAATTATTTCTGGTGAAAGCCTGATCGATCTGACAGGCGGTTTTGGCGTGGACGATTTCTATTTTTCAAAAAAAATAAAAAAAGTAGCGCATTGCGAGATAAACTCAGACCTTTCGACAATTGTAAAACATAATTTTGATCAATTGAATGTTACAAACATTCATTGTCACATTGGAGATAGTTTAGCAATTTTAGCCGAATTGAACACCAATTGGGATTGGATTTACATTGATCCATCTAGACGAAATGATGCTAAAGGCAAAGTTTTTATGCTCAAAGATTGCCTGCCAAATGTTCCCGAAAATTTAGCTCTTTTATTTCAATATTCGAATAACATATTAATAAAAACCGCTCCACTTCTAGATATCACCGCTGGATTATCTGAATTGGCAAATGTCAAAGCCATTCATATCGTCGCTCTAGAAAATGAGGTCAAGGAATTGTTGTGGGAACTGCAAAAAGAGTATTCAGGAAAAACGACTATCAAAACGGTAAACATCACAAAAAACAAACAAGATGCTTTCGAATTTGTTTCGGACGAAAATCCAGCAAACGCTGAATATGGCTTGCCAGAACAATATGTATACGAACCCAACAGCGCTATAATGAAATCAGGGGGATTTGAAGAAGTGAGCCGTTTTTACAAACTCAAAAAATTGCATAAGCATTCACATTTATATACTAATTCTGAAATTATTGATTTTCCGGGACGAATTTTCGAAATTGAAAATGTGATAAAATACCAAAAAACCGAGTTGAAAAATCATATCGAAGGAAAAAAAATAAATATTACAACTCGTAATTTTCCTGATACGGTTGAAGCCATTCGCAAAAAATGGAAAGTAAAGGATGGTGGAAATCAATATTGTTTTTTTACAACTGATGAAAATGACAATAAAATAGTTTTAATTTGCAAAAAATTTAAATAATCAATGAAACAGTTCACCTTACTACTTCTGGTATTCATAAGTAGTTCACTTTTTGCTCAAAAAAAATGCGAATACAGCACAAATGTTAGAGATTCTATTGGCACATACAAACAGACGAAAGAATATATTGTTTACGAAAAAAATTTCGCTGGAAATAAAAATTATATATTTTTTTCCTTATCCCTGACAGATGGAACACCAAATTTGAATTTACAATTTATTCAAAAAAGTAAGGAGTTTATGAAAGTCAATTGTTTTGATAAAAATTCTAAAATTTTCTTCCAATTGAGTAATGGAAAAATTGTTACTTTACTTCATATCGACAAAATGGATTGCGGGACTTCCGTTCGAGACAACGAAGGTTTTGACAACAGGGTTTTAAGCGGAACTTTTATGTTTTTGAAAGGTTCGTTCGAAGATTTAAAAAGTTCTCCTGTCAATTTAATGCGTGTAAAGTATTTGACCGATATAGAAGATTACATTTTTAGAAAAGAGTTTACCTCAGAAATGGACAATCAGGTATATCAACCCGAGAGTTATTTTATGAATTACTTGCATTGCATAGAAAACTAATCACATTTCCATTTTTCATTCGAAACTTTATCCAATAAAGCGGATTTCAAACTGTAATGCCACCATTCTGAATCAAAGGAATTAAAGCCTTTTTCTATCATTACCTTTTTCAATAAGGCCCTATTGTTTTTTATTTCTTGAGAAAGATTCTGATAGTTATGACTAGCTTCTATACCAAAATGATCAAAGGACGTGCCCATCTCAAGTTCCTTCCCTTTGACATCGACTAAAGTAATGTCGACCGCTCCTCCTCTATTGTGTATAGAACCTTTGCTTGGGTCCGCAACATAAGAGGGATTCGGAACAATTTTCCACATTCGCTTTTGAATATCCAATGGACGATAGCAATCGAATATTTTGATTTTGTACCCCATTTTCATAAACTCGGCATTGGCTGCCACCATCGCTTTTACCGTTTTCAATCGCAAAAAACATTCGGCGCAATCATAGACTTTCGCTTTCAAGAAATTATCCGAAGTAGCATATTTCATATCATATACAAAATCTTTGCTGTAATCTTTCAAATTCACAAAAACAGTGTCATCGACAACAGATGGTTTTACATCAATAATTACTGATTGTGATTTACAGGAAAATAAACCAAGCATTGTGCAAAAAATAAAAATCGATTTGGAATACTTCATAACTTGAATTTTCGATAAAAATAAAAAAAATAAAAGAAAGTTAGGCAAAAAAACGGCACCATTTCCAGCGCCATTTTACCGTTAGTTTTTAGTGGCTCTTTAATTGAAATTGGAAACAATCAATTTGAAATTTTTTGAAATTTGAAGTTTTGTGTTCCTTCATTGGATTGAACTGATAAAATATAAATTCCAGAACTTAAATTGGAAACATCAATAGCATTTCTGCCTTCAGCATTAGTTGCAGAATAAACAGTTTCCCCTGTAATGTTCGTGATTTTTAAGGATTGGATGACTGTACCATTGGTGTTTCTAATATTCAATTCATTCAAAACTGGATTTGGATATAGGATCAATCCATTCTCAATGTTTTTTTTTTCGATTTCCAATGAACCTGTAGGTGAGACTATTAATTTAGGAGATACACTTGTGCTTAGTTTTGTTCCCCAACCTACAGTCCATAGTTGCACCTCAATTTCATAATATTCTCCATTGGTCAAACTGGCACTTGGAGTTGTACCATTGGGAATGGTAAGACTAACTTGAGTAGGAACATTAACCCCTGTTGATGGAATCAAAAATTGATTTCCTGAACTTTCTGTGATAGTTTGTAACCAACCACCACTAGAATTTCTTTTAAACAATCCAACATAAAAATAATCGGTAGCGCTGTTTGCTGTATAGGTTAAATTTGTGGTAACCATTTTACCCTGTTCAACGGGATTTGCAACAAATCCGTTTGCAATTACTTTTTCAACATTTTCTTTGAACGCATCTAAGGCTGGCGAAGGTTTTCCGTTGGATTGCCAAGCATTGAGCTGGTAACCACTCCAGCTTTTTTCGCCTTGAGGCTCCCAATACAATACCCCAAGCCCTTTATTATTTGGCACACGTTCTACAGCAGAAATTACAGCAACAAGCATATCTTTAGTATTTTGTACCAATGTAAAATCGCCCCCAACTTCTACAACCATCACTTCTTTTCCGTATCGGGACGCCATATCTTTTAGATTATTTCCTAAGTCAGCAATGCTAACAGAATAATTAGTTCCCAACCAATATGGATAATAGGACATTCCAATGACATCGTATTTCACATTGTTTGCAGTAATATTATCAAAAAACCATCTGAATCTGGCGTTATCATTCCCTTGATCGATATGGACCACAACTTTGATCGCGGCATTAACGGCTTTTGTGGCATCATAACCTTTATTCAACAATTGAGCGAGCTGGACAAAACTTGTGGAATTGCTTCCCTCTGGCCATAGCATTCCGCCCGGAATCTCATTTCCTATTTGCACCCATTCAGGAGTAACTCCAGCGGATTTTAGCGCGCTCAAAACATCAAAAGTATGATTGTAAACATCGTCTAATAATTGAGCAAAAGGATGTGAAGCCCAAGCTGCAGGCTTGGTTTGTTTTGATGGATCCGCCCAAGAATCGCTGTAATGAAAATTAATCATTATCCGCATTCCCATATTTTGAGCTCGAACGGCAATAGCAACAGTTTCTGCTGGACTGCAATGCCCGTTGATTATATCGTTTGAAGGATTGACCCAAACTCGAAGGCGGATAGTGTTAATCCCTCTGTCTTTAAGCAATTGCAAACAATCTTTTTGGGTACCATCAGAATCATAAAATTTATATCCTGTGGCTTCCATTTGCGACAACCAACCTACATCGGCTCCTTTGGAAAAGGCTAAAGCGGAACTTGATGTCACACGCTGAACACTTTCTTGTGCAAAGCTACTTTGAGAAAAAAGCGTTAGTAGAAGAACCGCACTGATCAACAAACAAGAACTGAATACTCCTTTCATAATAACAATAAGTTTAAAAAAATTAGAAATAGCATCCAGATTTTGTGTTTGCTATCGAAAAGCGGAAATTATTCTAATACATTCAAATTTACAAACAATATTTATTAATAATGAGTCTTTGTGGTAAAAGCTTGGAAAGAAAACAAAAAAAAAATGTAGAGATAGTTGTAATACTTGAATAGGAAACAATATAAAGCAAAAACAAAAAAGCCTCATAATCAAGCGATTACAAGGCTAAAAGTGAACGCAGAAGGATTCGAACCTTCGACCGCCTGCTTAGAAGGCAGGTGCTCTATCCAGCTGAGCTATGCGTCCATTGATGATTAAATCAACTCCTAAAGGAAAAATTTAACAATCAGTCGGGG
>NZ_JBIKRX010000053.1:0-21109 GCF_044348915.1 Flavobacterium sp.
AGATACAATAGAAGGTCAAATATGGGGACAATCTTCGATGTGTTAATGAAAAAGATGGTGAAATTTGAATAAATATCAATAAAATCAATAGATAACAAGGGTGCTCTAAGCGCCTATACCTAAAAGACAAATAGTATAAACATAGATGAAAGAAAAGATGAGTTCAGAGAAAGAAGCCAAATTAAAAGCACTACAGCTTACACTTGACAAATTAGATAAAACCTACGGAAAAGGAACCGTGATGAAAATGGGCGACAAAGCCATCGAAGAAGTCGAAACTATTTCTTCTGGATCTTTGGGAATCGATTTGGCCCTGGGAGTTGGCGGTTATCCAAGAGGAAGAGTGATCGAAATATACGGTCCAGAGTCTTCGGGAAAAACAACTTTGACTTTGCACGCTATCGCCGAAGCTCAAAAAGCAGGCGGAATCGCTGCTTTCATAGATGCAGAACACGCTTTCGACAGAAATTATGCTGAAAAATTAGGTGTTGATATCGAAAACTTAATCATATCTCAACCTGATAACGGGGAACAAGCTTTGGAAATTGCCGAGAACTTAATTCGTTCTGGCGCCATTGATATTGTAGTAATTGACTCTGTTGCTGCTTTGACTCCAAAAAGTGAAATCGAAGGCGAAATGGGAGATTCTAAAATGGGTCTTCACGCTCGTTTGATGTCGCAAGCCTTGAGAAAACTAACAGGAACTATCAGCAAAACACACTGTACGGTTTTCTTCATCAACCAGTTGAGAGAGAAAATTGGGGTTATGTTCGGGAATCCTGAAACAACAACAGGTGGAAATGCATTGAAGTTTTACGCTTCGGTTCGTTTGGATATTCGTCGTTCGACACAAATCAAAGATGGTGAAAACGTATTGGGTAACAGAACCAAAGTGAAAGTGGTGAAAAACAAAGTCGCTCCACCTTTCAAAACTGCCGAATTTGATATTATGTACGGCGAAGGAATTTCGAAAACAGGTGAAATCTTAGACTTAGCCGTTGAATTTGAAATCATTAAAAAAGCGGGTTCTTGGTTCAGTTATGGTGATACTAAATTAGGACAAGGTCGCGATGCGGTAAAAGCCTTAATCAAAGACAATCCAGAATTAGCCGACGAATTAGAAGCTAAAATCAAAGCTTTGATAAAAGAAAATAATGCTTAAAAGTAAATTAGAGTCTCCAATGTGAGTCTCTTTTTTTTAAATGTCTATCCGTTAATGGTGTCTATTTTGAAAATGGCACACAGATAAAACGGATTTGAATCGATAAACACGGATTATTATTTTAAATCAGAGGCCATCTGTCTAATCTGTGTCATCTGCGTGCATTATTTGGATAATAGTCCGCAGTAATATTTTTATTATTGTTTTTCCTTCTGAAAATCCAGCAATTGTTTGTGGATTATTTGCCAAGATTGTTCTTTTAAATCGTTCTTGTCGTTCATTGTTTTCCCTTCAGTTTCGATGAAAGAATGAATTTTTACCCTCATCAAACCGGGGCTTCCGCTGAAAAAGTTAAAAGAAAAACGTTCCTTGTTGTCTCCGAAAGTCATTGGGACAATAGGTAATTGATGATCAATGGCCAAGCGAAACGCGCCGTCTTTAAAAGGATCTAAAATGACATTTTTATCATCGGTTACGCCACCTTCTGGAAAAATACAAATGCTGAGCCCTTGATTGATTCTTTTTTGAGCCCGCTCAAAAACGCCGTGTTTGCTTTTTGAATTGGATCTGTCCACCAAAATACAAGTCCGTTTGTAGAAAAATCCGAAAAGTGGAATTTTTACCAATTCTTTCTTCCCTACAAAAACAAATGGCTTTCTAACGGTGGCAAGCATCAACATTATATCAGTCATCGATGTATGGTTGGCAATGAGCATATAGCTTTGCTTATCGTCAAATTCTTGTTCTCGCTCAACTTTGTAATAGAATCCCATTCCGAAAAGAATAACTCTAGCCCAGATTCTCGCCATTTTGAAGAAATATGGATAGCCACTCTCGGTTAAAATTGACAACACCAAAAAGGGGAACATAATCAAAATAGGAATGGCCATTAAAACATAAAACCAAACCCGCCAAAACACCCAAAAAATAATTTTTATTCCTCTCATAGTTTTCAAAAGTAAGGAAAAGTGTTTATGTCTAAACACAAAGCGTATAAAGTTTTTAGCAAAGTTCAAAAGGGGTTAAAGAAAAAAACCACGAGTAAACGTGGTTTTAGAGTAAATACAAATTATATTTTTTACTTGGTAATGGTACAAACGCCATTGACGCATTTGACTTCTGTTGGTGGAGAAACATACATGCAATCGGATATGGCGTTGGTTTGTATATTATACAATTCATCCATTTCGTTGTACTCTTTGACCATTTTTTGAAGCTTGCTTTGGTCTATTTTATTTGAAAAAAGTAAATAGGATTTAGGACCTCCGCAAGGTTTTGACCCAAAAGCAATAAATCCACAACCCACACTTTCTGAACAGCTAAAACCGTTAATGTAGTTTTGAATCTCCTGTTTTTTAGTTTCTAATTGTGCCACGGTGATGAGGTCATCGGATTCATTTGAATCTGTGCATTGAAAGCTTTGCAATACAATAGCAAGCACTACTATTTTAAAAAACCACTTCATAATCGATTAATTCCAGTTGTTTAACCTTGTAAAATTAAAAAAAATACCGCAAATTCACAAATTATAGATTTCAAAAAATTTGAAACAATTTACGAATTTGCGGTAAAATGAAATTTAACCTAGTATGTGTTTTTTAGCAAAACTCGTTGAAAGCGTCTTTCAAGTTGTCAGCAATCAATTCGGCAGCGCGGCCTTCGATATGGTGACGTTCTAGCATATGAACTAATTCGCCGTCTTTGAACAAGGCAATGCTTGGTGAAGATGGAGGAAAAGGGAACATATGTTTTCTAGCAGCATCTACTGCTTCTTTATCGACACCTGCAAACACAGTAACCAAATGGTCTGGTTTTTTAGAATTATCTAAGCTCATTGCTGATCCTGGACGTGCATTTCTTGCAGCACATCCACAAACCGAATTAACTACTACTAAAGTTGTTCCTTCTGCTTTTATTGCGTCGTCTACTGCTGCAGCACTGTGTAAATCTTGAAAACCAACGGAAGTTAATTCAGCTTGCATTGGTAATACCATTTCTTCTGGATACATATTTTTTATATTTTAAGATTAATGTTTGAAAGTTGCAAAGTTACAAAGTTTCAAATCAAGATGTAAGATAGAATTATAAAGTTTTGTTATAGTTTGATAAGTTTCTCTCTCTTGAATTCCTAGAAACTTTTGCAATTTTGTAGGTCGAAAAGATGCTTTTCTAATTCGTTGGTGAACTATCTTTTAATTCAAATTATCTCAAAGTATCACGCAAGCCTAAGAAAAAACGAATTCCCTGGTTTGGCGCATAAGCATAAGTGGGGTCGAAAGTAAGTCCGTAAGGGTTGTCGGCAGTAGGAATGGCGCTTCCGTTGGCATTAAATTGTACGTTTTTATCAAAAGGATCATTAGCACGTGCTATCAAAAAGGGATTTCCACGATTAGGGGTCCAATTAAAGATGTTTTTTACACCAGCATATATCTCGATATTTTTTAATTTCTTATATGTAAATTGTATATTCTGAATCGTAAACGGTAGAGAAAATTCACGTCTAGGATCTAATTCACTTAATAATGGTAAACGCATCGACCCTGTGAGATTTCCGGTGTAGTCAATAGTTAGAAACCAATTAGGAATTTCATAATTTACAGCCCAATTCAAAGAATATTTTTCGGTAAATAAAGGTATAAAGCGAATTTCATCTTGTACTGTAAGCGGGTCAAAATAGCTTGCGCCAAGAGTAGCTTTTAGTCCAAACGGAGAGATCCAATCGGCATTGGCACTTAGTCCAAAAATTTTGGAATAACCATTGAGATTATCATAGATTATTTTGTTAGGGTCAAGGTCATAATTGGCAAAAATTCTATTGGTAAAGTAGGTGTACCAAGAAGACAATTCGAGATTTACAACGCCAAGATTCTCTACATCATATTTTTTTAAATAATTCAAATTGAGATTATAGGAGGTTTCTGGCTTTAATTCATCGACGATTTCTACTTCTCTCGCTCCTGATAAGGCTTGATGATCTTCAGTAAATAGATTGACCACCCTAAAACCAGTGCCAAAATTCAATCGCAAAATGTCATTTGTTGTAGGTTTCCATTTTAGGGCAATTCTTGGCGTTAGAATCGAGCCGTGATTGGTATTGTAATCGTACCGACCGCCAAGAAGCAATCCTGTTTTCTCTGAAAATTGGATATCGTCTTGCGCAAATACACTGTATATTTTAGAATGGTCTGATGTTGCAGTCGCTGGTGTATTGTCGTCGTAAAATTGATAACGGAAAGCACTACCGAACAAGAGGGAATGATTTTGGATGTTTTTATCCCATAGCAATTGTCCAAATCCAATTTTTTGATTGGCCAGATACAACGAATTGCCATACACTGAATTTTGGTCGTGACCAATGAAAGAAAATTGCAAGTACATTTTTTCCTGTACGGGCAATTGGTATTTTGATAAAAACTCATATCGCGAAGTGTAAATACTTTCTCCATAAACCACATCGCCTCCTCGAAAGTTTTTGTTCCATTGTAATTCGCCACCCCAGCGGTCCTCATACAAATAGCGAGCTATGATACTAAACTCTTTTTCGGATTTGCGCTTGATGTTCCATTTACTGAAAAGGGAAACGCGATTTTGTTGCGCAATATCAGCAAAATTATCCTTGTTGTTATCGATTGGATTGTTGTAGTAGAAGTAGTTTATGCCAAAAAGAGCATCCACCTTTTTGGTAATTGAAGCTTTGTAGCCCAAATCGATGTTGTGTTCTAGCCAAGAAGTCGAAAATAGATCAGCAGTAAATCGCGGAGCCGTTTTCGTTGATTTGGTAATGATATTAATTAATCCGCCTACGGCCTCACTTCCGTACAAGGAGGAGGCTACTCCTTTAACTACTTCAATTCGATCGATTAGAGAGTTGGGAATTCCTGACAAACCATAAACTGTACCTAGGGCACTCACAATAGGCATACCATCTATAGTAACCATCGTGTAGGGCCCGTCAAGACCATTGATTCTAATATCTGCGGTACCACATACATTGCAATTATTTTGGGGACGCAAACCATTTACATTTTGTAAAGCATCTAGAATACTGGCAGTTGGGTTTTGTTTCAGGAAAGTTGCAGTTATAATCTCAACCGGAACAGAGGTTTCCAGTCTTTTTACCCCTTTTAATGTTCCAGATACGACTACTTCATCGAGATCAATTTCTTTTTTGTTTTTATCAAAAATGGTATCCTTGGTCTTTTGTGAAAAAGCAAATAGGGTACTGAAAAAAAGAAGCAGTAGTAATTTTTTCATTTTGAAAAATTAAATTTTTAGACAAAACTAAAAATAATATTTGATTAACAAAAATGTGAACAAATATTTAAAAAAAATCGACACATTATCATAAGGAACCGATTTTTTATGAAATAAAAATACTATTTTATGAGCTCATTAATCATTTAAAATAAAGGCCTCGCCATCAGGATTGAAAGCTCTCGGAACAGGAAATGGGTCTTTGTTAGAGAAAAATCCATCTTGTAAATCCATGATTTCGTCTGTAGTACAAAGACATTTTTCTAGTTGTTCACGCACTTCTTTTTCGTTCAAAGAAATGCCAATAAAAACTAATTCATTTAGTCTATCGCCGTATTCTAATGTCCAACGTTCTTCGATAATATCTTGATTTTCGACAAAATTGCCAAAAGTAATTCGTTCGCTAAACGGCATACTTGCCCACCAAACTCCTG
This sequence comes from Flavobacterium sp., assembly GCF_044348915.1. GTDB lineage: Bacteria > Bacteroidota > Bacteroidia > Flavobacteriales > Flavobacteriaceae > Flavobacterium. The sequence goes on from NZ_JBIKRX010000053.1 coordinate 5,851, forward strand.
CGCCTTCGGCCTTCATCGACCCACCAGCCTGACTCCAATTGATGGCTTGTTCTGGTCGGGATGCAATCCAAAACAGTCCTTTACTTCGAATAATCGTTGCCGGAAAATCTTGGGAAATATAATCCCAAAAGCGATACGGATGAAAAGGTCTTGGATCTCTAAACACAAAGGAGCTAATGCCATATTCTTCAGTTTCGGGTGTGTGAATTCCTTCTAGTTCTTGCATCCAACCTGCCGCAGTTTCGGCTACTTCGTAATCGAATAAACCAGTATTGATAATTTCATTTGGATTGACTTTACCCATTTCTGAGCAGACAATTTTGGCCAAAGGATTGAGTTTTTGGAGCGATGCTTTTAGAATTTCCAGTTTGCTTTCGGTTACTAAATCGGTTTTATTGAGGATAATAACATTGGCAAATTCTACTTGATCGACCAACAGATTTACAATGGTTCTATTGTCGTTTTCGATGTTGGTAGCCTTAATATCTTCAAGCGTTTGAGCTGAACCAAAATCTTTAAAAAAGTTGAAGGCATCCACCACGGTCACCATTGTGTCAATATAACTAAAACGTGATAAGTCAATATTCTCATCTTCGTTTACAAAAGTAAAAGTTTGCGCCACCGGAATGGGTTCGCTGATGCCAGTGCTTTCTATTAACAAATAATCGAAACGGTTTTCTTTGGCAAGTTTTTCAACTTCAATCATTAAATCTTCACGTAAAGTGCAGCAAATGCAACCATTACTCATTTCAACCAATTTTTCTTCGGTGCGCGACAAGGTATTTTCAGCTTTAACTAAATTAGCATCAATATTAACTTCGCTCATATCATTTACAATAACGGCGACTTTTAGGCCTTCTTTGTTATGTAAAATATGATTGAGTAAAGTAGTTTTTCCTGCGCCAAGAAATCCTGATAGTACGGTGACGGGCAGTTTTTTCATAGATTGTTACTTATAAAATGGGTAATTTAGAGTAGGGTTTATGCGCCCGTCTATTAATTAATTATTAGTGATCAACACTGTTTTCAAAGCCTAGTAGTGTCAATCGATAAGGTGTATTTGACACCTTTACTTTTTTATTATTAGAGGTATTCTTAATTAAGAATTGGGCGATTTCGCCACTAGACGGTTGAGTAATGTATACAAAACGGTTGGTAAACACCATTTGTGGTTTTTGTTTTGAATCCTTGGCCGTTGCGGGTATTAAATTAGTGGATTCTTTGCTAATAGCTAAAGTATTTAAATTATACGAAATGAAATTTCCTGAATGCAAAAGAATTCCAAGTTGATTTCCGTCGAAACTTGTTTTACACTGCATTATATCAGTGTTTTCTATAATAGGACTAACCGTTTTTTTAACAACATTAATCAAGTAAACTCCTTTAGTCGCAGCAAAGCCAATAAAGTTCCCTTTGGTACTGGTTTCAAGAATTGTTCCAAACCAAACTGTGCCAAAGTTGGCTGGGTGAGGGATCAATTCTTGTGTGCCGTTGCTTTGAACCACCAAAATTCCACTTGCTGAACCAAATACAGCATAGGTTCCGTCAGTCGCATTACCATGTATGCCTTTAGTTGCAATTGTAGACGCATAGAGCTCTTTTCCAGTTCTGTCTATAATTTTTACTCGTTCAGGCAATACTCCTGGTATTGAATTGTCTTTTTCTGTTATTGCATAGTTACCATTGCTAAAAGTAGCCATTGCCCCATGATGTGCTTTTAACCCTGCATTTATTATTGTCATTTTTGCACCTGGAGTGTGTACATCCGATTCTTTCCCAACGGATAATGTTCCATCTCCGTCATTAAAAGTCATGATTTCGCCAATTTTACTTTTGAAATGTGTTGGTTTAGCTGAGGTCGAAGTCATTGCTCCAAATTTTGGCGTCCCTTTTACATCGACATGGTCACCGTGGAATTCTAATCCAGTATCAAAAGTTTCGGTATAATCAAATTCACGATGGATAATTGCGCCTAGTCGACCAGACTCTGAGGTATAAAGTGCAGATTTTGGATGTTTTGCTTCAAAACTGCTAGTTGAGTTTGAAAAAGGATTGAATAGTGTTAACGCTGTGGTGTTTTCATCAGAAACTAATAACCTAATGTATTTATACTCGTTTAATGTTTCATCAACCTTGTCGGTGTCTTCATCATTACTACAAGATAATACAGCAGTTGCAGTGGTTAATACTAGAAATAATCGGGTAAACTTGTTTTTCATGGTTTAAAAGGTTATGGTTTATGATTGTTGAATAATGTTTATTGAACAGTTATAGGGAAATCAACTTGAACATCTGTTGCTCCTCCAGCGTTTTTTATATTTCCTGAAGCTACTTCAGGGGCGTTTTTATTTGGCCCATGTCGCAATGTTAGTCTCAAAATACCACTAGCCGCTCCATCGGTTTTAAATACAGATTGTAAACCTATTGGTTTCCCATTTTGATCATAATTGGTTTTATTTGTAGCATAAGCTAAAGGATTTAAATTGCCAGTTACTTGATAAAAAAGTTGGTGTTCTAGTGCTTCATCTAGGATTTCTGGGGTGATATCTTGCGCAGGGGATAGTAGTTCGTTTTTGAATGTGACAGACCCAAGGTATGTTTTCTTTTGCTGGAAAGGGGAAGTGGTAATTATTGGGCTGTTGGCTCCTTCGCCATCTAAGTCTTTAAATTCTAAAACAACGTCAGAACCACCATTTTGCGATTTAAAAACTGCAGTAACGGTAGTGATGTATTCTACTTCGTTAACAGGAGTAATTTCTGTGTTATCATTTGTGCAGCTAGATAATACAATTGATAATAATACAATTGATTTTTTTACAGTTTTGGTAGTCATTCTACAAATAGTTGAAATTTATTTAACAATCAAATTAATGCAATAAAGTTGCAAATATAATTATTTTTTTTTAATAATGCAATATTGTTGCGTTATTAAAACATTAACGAAAAAATTCGAATCCGTCACTCCCCAGCTTCCACATAATTATTATTAGTTTAATAAAGTACTATTGCTAATATATTTTCTTGCGCTAGCAATGGTTTTAAACTCCCATATATTATCCAAGCAAAATCTTCATTACAAGGGATTTAATCTTCGAATTCAGGGCAATCATGGTTGAGGTTTTTATGGTCAAAACGAGATTCGATTTCATCTCTTATGATCGTTCCCAAAACTTTCATATCCATCACATAACCTGTCTCGGGATCAATCGCGCCAGTGATTTTTACAATTTGCCTAAAGTTATGGTCGTGATAATTGGCATTATTGTAAATTCCAAAAACCTCCTTGTTTTTCTGTTCAGACCAATTGGGATTGTGTGCTCTGTGGCAGGCATTGAAATGAGCTTCTCTGCAAATGGTGGTTTTCATTTCAATTATAACTTCGAATGAACTTTGTAGTTTAAAATATGTCCGATTATCATTCCTATACCGCCAATGAGCACCATTGCAGTATCGATTTGCCAAACTACTTCTAAAACAACTCCACCTAGCACTATTGCGAGGGAAACCGACAAAATAATTTTTACTTTTTTTGACGCTTCAGAATGAAGTATTTTCGATACGACAAACATTCCGATACAAACAAAAAAGACGTCAATCCAATGGTTTTCTGCGAGACCTAATGGGATAACAGTTAGTATGGGAAATAGGAGGCAATGAGCTAAACATAAGCTAGCTGCCGAAATACCTAGGATGTCTAAAATTGCTATTGATTTTTTCTTCATTTTAATGTACATTTGTTTAATGCAATTGTGTTGCAAATATACATTGTAATTTAATAAACGCAACTATGTTGCGTTATAATTTGGTTTTTTATGAAAACAACTCGAAATACAGCAGCCAAAACCGCGATCTTAGAACTTATAACCCAATCTGAGGTAGCATTGTCGCATATAGAAATTCAAAAAGTGACCGATGGTTTGTGCGACAGAGTAACGATTTATAGAGTGTTAGACCGCCTAGTTAGTGAAGATGTGATTCACAAGATCGCTACCCCAGACGGAACTGTTAAATATGCCAGTTGCCATCATAATCACGATGAAAAGAAGCACATTCACAATCACATTCATTTCAGTTGTGAAAATTGCCATTCTGTTACTTGTTTGGATTCAATTCAGCCTGTTTTTGCTATACCTGATAGTTATTTGGTGAAAGAAATAAATTTTACACTTTCTGGTTTGTGTCCCAAATGCCAGTAATTTGTAATTTTTAGGCTTCTCTAAAAAATTTATTACTCACACGAAATATTTTGTATATATTTGTTTTTAAATAGCTTTAAGTTATGAGTAAATCTTTAGAAGAAGTAAACCAATCGGTAGCGACACAGAATAAGACTTCGACTTTTAGAAAAATTCTTGCCTTTTTTGGCCCTGCTTATTTAATTTCTGTGGGCTATATGGATCCCGGAAACTGGGCGACTGATATTGCAGGCGGAAGCCAGTTTGGGTATGCTTTGTTGTGGGTTTTACTGATGAGTAATATGATGGCTTTGCTTTTGCAAAGTCTAAGTGCTCGATTAGGGATTGTAACCCAGCGCGATTTAGCGCAAGCATCGCGCGAAACCTATTCCCCTTTTATCAATTATATTCTTTATTTTTTGGCCGAAATTGCTATTGCAGCCTGCGACCTTGCTGAGGTTTTGGGAATGGCTATTGGTATCAATTTGTTGTTCGATATTCCGCTAATTGATGCTGTTTGGATTACCGTTTTAGATACTTTTTTATTGCTTTTCCTCATTAACAAAGGCATCCGAAAAATGGAAGCTTTTATTATTGTATTGGTTGCCATTATTGGAATTTCATTTATTTTCGAAATGCTATTTGCCCAACCCGAAATGGGGAAAGTTATGCAAGGTTTAATTCCGTCGATGCCCAATTCCGCAGCGCTTTATATTGCGATTGGAATTATTGGAGCCACTGTGATGCCACACAATTTATATCTACATTCATCTTTGGTACAAACCCGAAAATTCGACCGAAGCGCTGCTGGAATCAAACAAGCTTTAAAATACAATTTGATTGATAGTACGATTGCTTTAAACTTAGCTTTTTTTGTAAATGCAGCAATTTTGATATTGGCGGCAGCCACTTTCTATAAAAACGGAATGTTTGAAGTTGCCGAAATTCAGGATGCACATCAGTTTTTGGCACCAATTTTAGGTACCCAATGGGCGCCTATATTGTTTGCTGTCGCCTTGATTGCTGCCGGACAAAGCTCTACCATTACGGGGACTTTGGCCGGACAAATCGTGATGGAAGGCTATCTTAATTTAAGAATCCAACCTTGGGTTCGAAGAATAGTAACCCGATTGATTGCAATTGTTCCTGCCGTGATTGTTATTTCTATTTTCGGCGAAAGTGTAACAGGAAAACTTTTGATTTTAAGTCAGGTTATTTTGAGTTTACAGCTAGGATTTGCAATTATTCCGCTGATACATTTTGTGAGTGACAAGTCTAAAATGAAAGGTTTTCACATCAGTAAATTGACTCAAATTGGTTCTTGGATTGTGGCCTTGATTATCGTTTCACTCAATGTAAAATTAGTCTATAATGAAATTGTGGGCTGGCTCGAAACTTCTGAAAATCCAATTGTTTTATGGTTTACCGTAGTTCCATTGGCCATCGGATTTTTGATTTTGCTGCTTTATATTGTTTTTAAACCTTTTGTGACCAAGGCTAAGCAGGAGTTTCAAAATCATTCTCCTCATAATTTAAATCTTCAGTTTTCAAAAGTAGGAACTTACAACACAAAACGAATTGCTGTTACGGTAGATTTCTCAGAGGCTGATGAAATCGCAATCAACCATGCATTCGAATTGGGCGGAATGGGCGCCAAATACACCTTGATTCACGTGGTAGAAACTGTAGGAGCAATGGTTTACGGTAAAAACATCGAAGACCACGAAACCTTAATTGACGAAAAATTATTAGCAGAATACAAGGAAATGCTATCGCAAAAAGGATTTAAGGTAAAAACCAAATTAGGTTTTGGCAAACCCAATAATGTGATTCCAGCTATTATCAATAAAGGAAATTTCGATATTTTGGTAATGGGAACGCACGGCCACACTGGTTTCAAAGATTTGCTTTTTGGAACCACGGTCGACAAATTGCGTCACAAGATTTCGATTCCGCTGTTTATAGTAAAAATTTAATTTAACCACGAAGCACACCAAGAAGACACTAAGTTTACTAGGAGATTTTTTTGATATTCTTTTTATTGTATGATATAAATTAAGAAGCGAAAGCACGGAATCACTTAGTAAAGTAACGCAATGACAATTGTTCAACATTTTGTACTTCTAACCTCGTACTTCTAACCTTTTGCCTAAAAATGACTTTTTCAGAAGAGAATTATTTAAAAGCGATTTATCATCTCACCAGTGTTACTGACTATGAAGTGAGTACAAATGCTATTGCCGAAATGATGGAGACCAAAGCTTCGTCTGTGACCGATATGATGAAGAAATTGGGTGAAAAAGGCTTGGTGAATTACAAAAAATACCAAGGTGTTTCTTTGACCGACAAAGGGCGACTTTCTGCAAAGATGATCGTTCGAAAACACCGTTTGTGGGAAGTTTTTTTGGTTGAAAAGTTAAATTTTTCGTGGGATGAGGTACATGATATTGCCGAACAACTAGAGCATATCAAATCGGAAAAGCTGATTAATAAATTGGATGATTTTCTGGGCAATCCAACCGAAGATCCTCACGGAGACCCGATTCCTGATGCGCAGGGAAAAATTGCCAATACGGACAAACAACTACTTTCGGAATTAGCAGAAAATCAGATAGGAATTTGCGTAGGTGTCAAAGATTCTTCGGCTGAATTTTTGAAATATTTAGACAAACAAGCCATTTCCCTAGGTTCTAAATTTGAAATTATTTCAAAAGAACGTTTTGATTTATCTATAAAGATTAGGGTAAATGGAACGGAACTTACGATTTCGAATAAAATAGCAAGCAATCTTTTTGTGAAAAGGGATTAGTGACAATTGCAGTCGTCACCGCAGTTTTTATTAGTTTTTTTCTTTTTGTAAAAGAATTTTTTAACCAAAAATGCTACGGCGATTCCTAAAGTTAAGTATGTTAAAAAGTCTTGAATCATAGATTCTTATTTTAAAAATTGATAAGCAATTAAAGCGACCACATAAGCAAAACTACTCATAAAAACCAATTGTCCTAGTGGCCATTTCCAACTGTTGGTTTCTTTTTTTGTTACAGCCAAAGTACTAATACATTGCAACGCGAAAGCATAAAAAAGCAATAACGAAATTCCAGAAGCAAAATTAAATATTTTTTGACCCGTTTCAGCATTGGTTTCCGTTGCCATTTTGTTACGGATTGTATTTTCATTATCGCTGCCGCCAACGCTGTAAATCGTAGCCAAGGTTCCTACAAAAACCTCTCTTGCTGCAAACGAACTGATGATAGCAATACCAATTTTCCAATCGTATCCTAAAGGTGAAATTGCAGGCTCAATAGTTTTTCCCATCATCCCAATATAGGAATTCTCTAATTTATAGGCAGCTACTTTGTTTTCTAGTTCAATTTCTGAAAGGCTTGCATTCTCTTTCTCGGAATGGATAATTTTATCGGCCTCCCTAAACTTTTTTGTTGGCCCATTCGATGCTAAAAACCATAATATTACTGAAATGGCTAGAATTATTTTTCCTGCACCAAAAACAAAAGCTTTGGTTTTTTCAACAACGGTGATCATAACATTTTTGATCATCGGTAACTTGTAATTGGGCATTTCGACCACAAAGAAAGTCTTGCAATTGAGCTCTAGTACTTTATTGAGAATGTAAGCAGATAGAATGGCCATTAAAAAACCAAGTAAGTATAACAGCATTAAGGTTAATCCTTGCAAATTAAAAACGCCTAAGAAGTATTCATCTGGAATTACTAATCCAATAATGATGGCGTAAACGGGCAGTCGTGCTGAGCAAGTGGTAAATGGAGTGACCAAAATGGTAATCAACCGTTCTTTCCAGTTTTCGATATTTCGAGTAGCCATAATTGCCGGGATGGCACACGCAGTTCCTGAAATTAGCGGCACAACACTTTTGCCCGAAAGGCCAAATCTGCGCATAATTTTATCCATCAAAAAAACCACACGACTCATATAACCACTTTCTTCCAGAATTGAAATGAACAAGAATAGAAAAGTGATTTGGGGTATAAACATCAAAATCCCACCAATTCCCGGGATAATTCCTTGTGCAATCAAATTGGTAAAAGCGCCTGGAGGTAAATTTTCGCTGGCTAGGCTGCTTAATTTGGCAAAAGTTAGGTCAATAAAGTCCATCGGAATTTTTGACCATTCGAAGATAGATTGAAAAATCCCGAATAGGACAACAAAAAATATCAGATAACCCCAAAATTTATGCGTGAGCACCCGGTCGAGTTTGCTCCTGAAATCAGTCGCAGCCGAGGAATCTACTTTATGACCGATTTTTAAAGTGTTATTTATAAATTGATACCGCTTGATGGTTTCTTTTTGTTGCAGTTTTTTTAACTCAGACGCAGTTTTTGTAAACGAATGGTTTTCAAGTGTTTTTCTGTTTAAATCTGCAAAATTCACATCCTGAGTTATTACTAACCAAAGTTTGTACAAAGATTGATTCGGAAACGTTTTTCTAAGAGAATTGAAATACGCATCATCAATAGAAGAGGCGTTCAGACAAGGTTCAGTCGAAATGGTTTTGTATGTTGTAATTAATGCTTTTAATGCATCAATCCCAATATTTTTTCGGGAACTTACTAGTGCTATTTTAGTTTTTAACTGTTCTTCAAGCAAGGGAATGTCCAGAGAGATTCCTTTGAGTTGCATTCGGTCAATCATATTGATGACTAGAATGGTTGGGATTTCCAAGTCTTTTATTTGGGTAAAAAGGAGTAAATTTCGTTTCAAATTCTCTACTTCAGAAACCACAACAATCACATCGGGAAAGAGTTTGTCTTTTTTGTTGAGCAAAAGTTCAATGACCACACTTTCGTCGGCTGAACTAGCATTCAAACTATAAGTTCCGGGCAAGTCGATGACGTTAGCATTGATATTATTAGGTAATTTGCAAAAACCAACTTTCTTTTCGACCGTAATTCCGGGATAATTGCCCACTTGTTGGTTCAAACCCGTAAGCTGGTTGAAAACGGAAGTTTTTCCGGTATTCGGATTTCCAATTAAGGCGACATTGATATTTTGCTTGCTCATTTTGTGTTATTATTTAAAGATATCCACTTCAATTTCACGAGCAGTTTCTATACGGATGGCAAGGTGCGAGCCATTTATATCTAAATACAAAGGATCTCCAAAAGGAGCAATTTGAATTAATTCGACAGCATTGCCAGGCAAGCAACCCATTTCTAGTAATTTTAATGGGATGACATCAGCATCAAAATCTTTGATAATGGCCTTTTGTCCTTTTTTCAAACTGGCAATCGTAGTTTTCAAATTCTTATTTAGATTGATTTTAGATTGCAAAAGTAAAGCAAAAATTAGAATATATAATGACAAATATCATACGGTATTCGCTTTTAAATTTTTTTAGCCACGAATTGCACTAATTTGCACTAATTCAAAAATAATGAAAAAAAATAACACTAATTTTTCTCTGATATTTACTAAATTTGTGTAATTTAAGCACGATAAAATTCGTGTTTATTCGTGAAATTTGTGGCTCCTTTTTTTCTTTTTTAAAAGCGAACGCCCTGCAAATATCAGGTTTGCTTATTTCTCGTCTTCTAAAAGCCAATTCAGGTCTGCGATCAAGCGCTGAATTTCTTCTTTTTTGGTGCCGTCATAAAAACCACGCACACGTTTTTTGGAGTCTACCAGCACAAAGTTTTCGGTGTGAACCATATCGTATTGCTCTTCGGGTTTTCCTTGTTTTACAGCCAAAAAGGATTTTCTTGCCAAAGTATAAATCGCTTTTTTATCACCAGTAACTAAGTTCCATTTGTAGGCATTCACTCCGTTTATTTTAGCATATTCTTTTAATACTGAAACGCTGTCTATGTCGGGCATCACAGTAAAGGATAATAACTTCACTTTTGGATTATCTATAAATGCTTTTTGAACCTCGACCAAATTCGTTGTCATTTTAGGGCAAATGGATTTGCAGGTGGTGAAGAAAAAATCGGCTACATAAATCTTGCCTTCGTAGTCTTTTTGAGTAATGGTTTTCCCGTTTTGATTGGTAAACGAAAAATCGGCAATAGTATGGTATTTGCTGATGTATTGCATCGTAGAATCTACCAATTCAGGATTTACATCCGATGGATTAAAAATGGGTAAGGATTTCTTAGGTTTTAAGGCGGTATAAAACAAGGAAATAGTAATAATGGAAAAGACCAATAAACCAGCAAAGAATTTACGATAGTGATAAAAAAAAGATTTCATGAAAATAATTTGCACAAAAATACCGAAATGGGCCATCTTTTAAAAAGCTAAACTATTTTTTTAACAAACGTTTAGATAATTGTTTGAATTTAATGAATAGATTTGTGTTAAGAACTTAAACACATAAAATATGAATTTTCATTTTAGAAAGCATTTCCAGATTATGATTCCTGTAATCATAGGATGTACCGCAATGAATGCACAAGACTCAAAGGTAAAACAAGAACCGGGGATCAACACCTCTTTTATGGATAAAAAGACACGCCCTAACGATGACTTTTTTAGATTTGTAAACGGCGCTTGGCTTGATAAAACCGAAATTCCTGCAGATAAAACTACTTGGGGTAGTTTTAATGAATTGCGTGAAAAAACAGATAAGGATGCTTTAGCAATTTTGGAAGAAGCTTCTAAAAATCCAAAATACAAATCCAATACCGACCAAGGCAAAGCCATAAATTTGTATAAAACCATTATGGATACAGTCGGTCGAAACAAGAATGGTATATCGCCTTTGAAACCGTATTTGGCCAAAATTAATGCTGTAAAGAACACCAAAGATTTACAAGCTTTAATGATAGAAATGGATGCCATCGGAGGGGTTGGCTTTTTCGGATTAGGTATTGGGCCTGACGCCAAGAACAGTAAAAGGAATGTTGTAAATCTTGGACCTGGAAGCGTAGGTTTGCCAGATAGAGATTATTACGTTTCTGAGGATAAGGATTCTAAAGAAAAGAGAGACAAATATGTGTTGCACGTGGCGAAAATGCTGCAGTTATTGGGAGAAAAACCAGCACAAGCAAAATCAGACGCCGATAAAATCTTAGCGTTAGAAATTGCAATGTCCAAACCAAGATTTGACAGAGTAGAGAGACGAGATAGAAGAAAGTCTTACAATCCGATGTCGATTGCTGATTTGCAAAAATTGACTCCAACAATTGATTGGAAAAACTATATGACACAAATTGGCTTGACCAAAGCCGATTCATTGATTGTTTCCCAGCCAAAATATATGACTGCTTTAGAAACTATTTTCAAGGAAAACAAAGTCGAAGATTGGAAAGCCTATATGCGTTGGACTTTGCTCAATAGATCATCCTCTAGATTGTCGACTTCAATTGAAACTGCCAATTGGGAATTTTATGGCAAAACATTGACAGGAGCTATTCAACAAAGACCACTTAAAGAGAACGCCTTGCAAGTAATCAATGGAGCTACAGGTGAAGCACTTGGGAAATTATATGTCGAGAAAAAATTTCCGCCAGAAGCTAAGGTGAAAGCCGAGAAAATGATCAAGAATGTTATTCTTGCCTTTGAAAACCGCATTAATAATTTGCCTTGGATGTCAGCTGAAACAAGAAAAAGTGCAATAGCAAAATTAAACAAATCACAAATAAAAATTGGGTATCCTGATAAATGGAAAGATTTTTCTGCATTGACCTTAAAAAGTCCAGAAGAAGGAGGTACTTTCTTCGAAAACTCATTAAATATTTCGCGTTGGAGAAATAAACAAGACATTGACAAATTGTACAAACCGGTAGATAAAACTGAATGGGGAATGTCGCCACAAACGGTGAATGCCTATTACAATCCTTCGTATAACGAAATTGTATTTCCAGCGGCTATTTTGCAACCACCTTTTTATAATTACCAAGCCGATGAAGCGGTAAATTATGGTGGAATAGGGGCTGTTATTGGCCACGAAATCTCTCACGGATTCGATGATTCGGGATCGCGTTATGATGCTGACGGAAACCTAAAAGATTGGTGGACACCTGAAGATCAAAAACAATTTGCAGCTTTGACAGGCGCATTGGCGGATCAGTACAGTGCTTTACAGCCTTTGCCAGGGACTTTCGTTGACGGAAAATTTACTCTAGGAGAAAACATTGGTGATTTGGGTGGCGTGAATGCCGCATACGATGGTTTGCAACTGTACTTGAAGGAAAATGGTAATCCAGGATTGATTGATGGTTACACTCCTGAACAACGTTTCTTTATTTCTTGGGCTACTGTATGGAGAACCAAAATGCGTGACGAAGCGATTAAGAATTTGGTTAAAACTGATCCTCATTCTCCAGGAATGTATCGTGCCTATGTACCTTTGCAGAACGTAGATTCCTTCTATAAAGCTTTTGACATTAGGGAAGGTGACGGAATGTACATTGCTTCTGAAAAGCGAGTGAAAATCTGGTAAATCTTAGTAGAACAAAAAAATTCCCAAGTGTGAGCTTGGGAATTTTTTTTAGAACTATTTCAACAAATACTCTTGCATAAATCGAATCACAGCTAATCTTTGATAATCGACATTGGCTTTTTTTCTAAAACCGTGACCTTCATCTTTTGCTTCAAGATACCAAACCACATTGCCATTGGCTTTTAGTTTGTCACGCATTTGTGTAGCTTCGGTAACTGGAACACGTGGATCGTTCGTGCCTTGAATAATAAACAATGGTTTTTTGATTTTGTCAATATTATTCAAAGGAGCCATTTTTTCGAAAAAAGCTGCCATTTCTGGAATTCTTTCGTCGCCATATTCCACACGTCGTAAATCTCTACGATATTCTTCGGTGTTTTTCAGGAAAGTATTAAAGTTGGAAATCCCAACAATATCAACAGAACATTTGATTTTATCTGCATAATGATAGGCTGTGGCCAAAGTCATATATCCGCCATAACTGCCACCCATAATCATAATTCTGTCTTTGTCTAATTCAGGTTGTTGCGCAATCCAATCCAGCAAAGCACCAATATCTTTAACGGAATCTTCTCTTAAAAAACCGTTGTCTTTGGCAATAAATGTTTTTCCAAAACCAGACGATCCACGAACATTGGGATAAATTAGTGCAACACCCATTTCATTCGTGTAATAATTGCTACTGCCCAAGAACGAAGCCATCGATTGCCCTTCGGGACCACCGTGAATATTGATTAATACGGGTCTTTTTCCAGTGAATTTTGCCGATGCGGGATAATAAAATCCGGATATTTTTAGATTGTCAAAACTTTTCCATTCGATGAATTTCGGAAGCGCCATATCTGATTGTTGCATTTCTCCCAATTCGCTTTCAGTCCAGCGTTCAATTACTCCTGTTTTAATAGTTAGCTTATAAACATCAGATGCGGTTTGTGCAGTCGATTGTGTGAAGAAGATGCTTTGATTGTCCTTGCTGAAACTAACACCACCAATAAGTCCGATAGGAATATTTTTAACAGCAGCATAAGATTTGTCTGCGGTGTTCATCAAATACATTTTGTTTACTCCAGCTTCATTGGTAACAAAAACAAGTGATTTTTTATCTTCTGATAAAGTGCCATTTTCAACATCCCATGGAATTTTCGATGTATGGTAACTTACTTTTTTAGTGGTTAAATTCATAGTGGCAAGGCGTCCGAATTCATTATCAGCATCGGTTACTAGCCATATTTCATCCTTTTTGTCCGAGAACGAAGCGCCTGCTTGAATAACCCCTTTTGACTTTCTATCGGTTACTTCGGATAACTTTCCAGAATCGGAGTCTAAAAGCCAAATATGGGATTCGTTGGCCGAAATATATTCACTAATTAATAGTTGTTTACCATCATCCGAAATATCCGATATTCCCCATCCGCCACCTTTTACCTCTAGAATGAGTTTGCTAGTCTTTGGGTCGTTTGGATTCATATAATAAAAATCACGGTCACCACCATTTCTTTTTGTGGAAGAATAGTAGAATCCTAGACCGTCTTTTCGCCAAGTGATTCCACCGTTTTGAGAGCGACCACCATCGGTCAATAATGTAGATTGAAGAGTCTTCAGATCGAGTTTGTACAATTGTCCGAATTCATTTCCTCCGACATCCTTCGAATACACTAAATAATCACCTTTAAGAGGTTCATAGGAGGCGCCACTGACAGGTTCATCAAAAAAAGTGATTTGAGTTCGTGCGCCCATTGGCTGAGTAATACGGTGCAATTGTGGGGTCGAACTAAAACGAGTGTTGATGATAATTTCGGTTTTTGTGGGATGAACTTCGACCAAAGATGCTCCACGAGCTTCAGAGTATTTTTTTACCTGAGAGGCGAGATCTTTGGGGATTTCAGCAATGTTTTGCGTGATGAGGTTTTCATTTGGGACAACACTGTTTTTTTTGTCTTGAGCAGAAATCACCAAGAACGAAAAAAGAACAGGAAACAATACAATTTTTTTTACAGTCATAATTTTGAATTTAAGGGTTAAAAAGAGATGCAATTGTCTAATGTGAGGAGATCCTTAAGGGAACATTCAGTAAATGTAATTATTTTTTTTCAAACATCAATTTGCCCTGTCGAAATAGCAATATTGTTTATAATAGAAGGAGATTAGCCTCAAAAGAACTGTTTTTTCTGATGAAATTTATAAGAATGGGGCCAAAAAAAGAAGGTTTATTGAGGGGATTTTATAATTTTTGTGAGTTTAATGGTTAAAAAACTAGCATATGTTGTTTGAATTTTTTGTTTTTTTTGATATTTGTGTATGTCTTTTAACTATTTTTAACTTTTGTAATAAATATTCAATTTTCATAATGGGCTCGAAGATACGCGAAGGATCTTTTGTGAGTAAAAAGAGACAAGCTATTTGAAGAACCACGAAAACACCCATTGCTTTTACTAGCATTATTTTTTATAATATATTGATTATGAAGTATAAAATAGTTTTAGTTTAAAAATATTACTAATAGATTTGCAACGGTAGCAATACCGTTGCACCAAAAATTAAATAGTCATTCCTTAAAAACAAATTAACAATCTGATTGTTAATAACTTGTGATAAAATAATATTAAAAAAGGCTCTGTTAAATTGCCAAAAAGTGTATATTTCGGTATAAAAAAGTGGCAATATG
>NZ_JBIKRX010000054.1:0-21083 GCF_044348915.1 Flavobacterium sp.
TATGCAAAGAATCAATTTTAAAAAGACCTACAGGCGTATTTCCGTTTGTAATATACATCGGCAAATTAGTAGCAGAGCGCGCTAATTGATTGATTAGAACTAATTGTCCCTTGTCTTTTACTAGAGATCCGTTTTCAGATTGCACAAAAACTTTTCCTGTTTTGTTTCGGTCTTTATGCTGAATAGAATACAAAAACTTGGTTTTTTTATCCCGATTGTAGTGGATAATTTTTTCTAAATCTTTAAGCGAAATCGGATTATAATTGGTTTGCAATTGATTACGCAACGCTTGAATAATAGGATGATTGCTAGTAGTAAATCTAGATTCTAGTAGGTAATCTACCTTTTGGTTGTTCTGCAGTAGATAATTTACTGCAGTAGCAAAAATCTTTTCATTTTCGGATTCATTTTCGGCAATAGCCCGCATTTCATTAATAAACTGGTTTGGGAAACAAGCAAAAACGGATTCAAATACTTTTTGTAAATCGGATTTTGACAATTGCTTGTAATTATTTAACGCTTTTTCTAAAACCGCAAAATTTTGTTTGGAATCATCAATAAGATAAGAAGTTGCCCAAGCATAACTTCCCCAATCGCATTTATTAGTAGTCAAAAACTCCTTTGCTGAAGGGTTGATGATGGAGTCTTTTAGTTTAATCAATAGCCTTTCTCTTGCAGGTTTAGATGCAAATGTGAATGGATTTGTTTGGGAAAATCCCATACAAACACAACCTAAAAAAAAGAATACGATATACGATTTGATCCTGCTCATTTAGCTTATTTTAGAAATAGATTAGACAACTTTTTGAAAGTTGTCTAATCTGATTTACTACAAGAAATTAAAACCCAAAAATGCTGCTAATTACTTTGTTGGATAAATTGTTGTAAAATATGCCGAATTGACTTTCAATCCTTCGTAAAAGAAAAAGGTTTCCCCTCCAACTCCATTGGCTCTATTTTCATTCACCATTTGCGCCACGTAATCGTTGCTAGCATTCCAAGTACCTGCTTGAATCAAAACCCCGGCATAAAATTTATTTTTATCCCCACTATTTTTTATTTGTGTGATTTGAGATTTCAAAGTAGCTGAATATGATGGAAAATCATAACGGTAAACCTGTGGAATGACATAATCACAATATTTTTTGTCCAACCAAGTCGGCCAATCTTGCAAATAGTTTTGTTTTCCCCAAGGCGAAACAGAAGGTGAAGATGAAACGATTACATTCGGTTTTACGGCTTTTACCGCTTTATACAAATCCCCAAGGTAATTCGACAATTTATTGGCTCTCCAATCAATCCAAGCGGTTGTATTTTCATTTGCTGGTGGTGAAGCTCCTCCGTTTTCAGTTTTGTACAATTGCACTGTGTAGTCATCATATCCTCCTTTTACGGGCATAGCTGGCAATCTATCATCGCCTTGCACACCATCAACATTGTATTTTTTTACTACTTCAAGAACCAAAGAAGTCATAAATTTTTGAACATCTGGATTAATACCATTCATCCATCTGAAACCTCCACTAGACACTAAAATTGCTTTACTGGCATCTCTAGCAGCCCAAGCCGGGTATTTATCAAGGATAACATCGGCGCCTGGAACAGTATTATTCCAAGAGGAAAAACCATATTCGAACCAAGCGTGCACTTTAATTTTTTCTTTGTGCGCTTCAGTAATCATTTCGAGTAACGGATCTCTTCCTGCAAAATTTTCAGCAATTGGAATTCCAAATTCAGTTTTCATTATATCACTTGGATACAAAGTTCTTCCCTTGTTCCAAACCACCACAAAAATATCTGTCATTCCTGATTTTTTGCAGGTTTGAACCGTTTCTTTGATGTTGGCAAGTGAATTCAACGCCGATGAAGCGACATTGGTTACCCAAACTCCTTTGATTCCTTTTACCACTTCTGGTTTTGCATTAGGCAATACCGTTGGTGGTGTTTCATAAGTTGTACAAGAAATTACAAGTACAGATAGTAACATTAAAATCTTTTTCATATACTTTTTTTTTAATGAATTAGAGACTATGCCTTTTGCAGCATAGCCTCATATCCTATTTTTATTTTTCTAATTGATACACTGCTAATCGGTCATTTGTTCCGTAAAACAAAACGTGCAGTTTATTATTGATAATTTTAAAGTCAGCGTCAACCGTAATATTACCATTGCCGACTGTCGCACCCGTTATATTCATAATCGGATTTTCTAACGAATACGTATTTGCTGCTGTAAAATCTATAATTCTGAACACGTGTTTTCCTCCAACAAAAGCAACATAAGCGATGTATTTTCTACCTTTATAAGTTATCGTTTCGCAATCTGAAGTTGCTGACCCAGAAACTTTAGCTGTTTCACTTAATGAAGAACCCATCAAATTAACTCCATTGAAATTGACCCCTGTTGCTGCTCCAACAAAACCATCAGCATATGGCTGAACGCTAAAGTAGTTTCCTGCTGCTGTGTAAGGGAATGATCTAGCTACTGGAGTTGGATTTAAAACTCCACCAGTTACTGTCCAAACAAAAACATCTGTTCTTCCGGAGATTGGAACCGTAATTGTTGCGTTACCATCTAATGAACCTGAAATACTGATACCTGCACTTCTTGGAGCGTAGGCTAATGCTAAACTAGTTTGACTGTAAGAAATATAATTTGTTGGCGCTGGATCTGTTATAGAATTCCATTTAATGATAGACAGCATTGTTGTTGCTCCTGCTCCTGCTCCTAATTGTACTCCAAGAATTTTACCGTCGTCATCTGTAGCCAATTTACGGATTCCAGTAACAGCTCCACCATCAAAATTAGTTCCTGTTTTTGCTAATCCATTAAGGTAATTCCCAGCTAAATCATAAGCGTTTATTCCTAAAACCGGAATTGCCCCTGCATTCATAGCATTTGTTGCAATTACAATATTATTTCCGCTCCAACCCGCAGAAGAACCCGCATTGGCAGCAAAATTGAATGAAGCGTGCGATTTTTCTAAAATAGGAGTATTGCTTATTAATGGGTTTCGGATTGTAAACTCGGTTTCAACACCATTTGTCCCAGTGACTTTTACTTTGATCTCTTTCAATAAATCTACATTTGTAGTTTTGAAATTAGGGTCAATTACATTACCAAACCCAACAATCAACTGAATTGTAGCATCTGAGAAATTAGTCAAGTAAGGAACTACTGGTTGAACAATGTTTTTTGCTGCGTCAATAGTTAACATTTCTGAAGTGGTATCTCCGTTTATCACCATACCTTTTATTTGGGCTGGACCCACAGCATCTGAAGTAAAAATAACATCATAACTGTATACAGTTACGCCATCCGCTCCTGTCACTTGTAATTTAAAAGGTGGCTTAGTTGGTGTAATGGTGTAATCCTTTGGTGTTCCATTGATGAAATTTTTCAAAGTACCATTCAAAAAACCATAGGTTACGGCCAAATTAGTGATATCAGTTCCCACTGGAATCTGCACAATAATTGTTGTTTTACCAAAATTTATTTTATCTTTTGATAGCGGTAAACCCACCACGTCCAAACTAACTAACAATGGTGGTGATTGAACAATTAATTTCCAAGTGCTACTCGCTCCATCTTCTCCTTTAATTTGGATGTCAATTGGTTTTGACAAATCTTGTGGAACATTATTTTCAAAATTTACTGCCTGCCCATTGGCTACTAATAATTCTGTTGTGGCGGTCTTTAGATTCACTCCGGGAGGAAGAATCACTTTTGCTTCATTTGTGCCTGCATCTATAATGGTGTATAAAACATTATTGACTCTAACAGCAGCAATTTTTGCTGGTTCAAAGGCACGGTCGTCTCTATAATTCACCTCGCAGGAGGAAAGCATAAATAGACAGAATAGGATGTAAAATGCTTTTTTCATATTTTTAATTTTTATCATTTTTTTATAGGAATCTAAACAATTCTTTTTCAGGAGAAAATTGAATTCTCCTGAAAAACCAACTGTTTTATTGACCGTAGCCGTCGTTTTGAGTTAGCCAAGGGGCTTTGTTTCTTTCTGTTTGTGGTATTGGCCACAAATAAAATTTGTCATCCCAGTTTTTTGGTCTGTCAGCATCTCTTTGACGCAATTTAGCACCGTAGGCAGCATATAAAGCTAAATCATTCAAGTCTCTTGCTGAACCAGGAGTGCCATAGGTAGGCACCATATCTGGCGTTACTTGCGTGTAGCCGTCAGGGTAGGTGTTTGTGGCAGCATTAACTCCAGTAGCAATAGGAAAACCATAGGTTTTTTCGGCATTTTCCAACGCCCCAGTTCTCCATCGTCTCATATCAAAGAAATGCAATCCTGATTCTCTAGCTAGTTCAACTTTTCGTTCTCTACGCACTAATTGTCTTAATTTTACAGGATCAGCCAATAAAGTAGCTGGCATTCCTGCTCTGAATCGTACTTCATTGATGGCACTTCTTACGCTACCATCTATTTGATTTAATTCAATTTTGGCTTCGGCATACATCAACAAAATTTCAGCATAGCGCATCAACAAAATGTTATAAGTAGGCTCTGATACAATTTCGTCATCGAAAAAGTTGTATTTTTTCCACAAGTAACCCACTCCACTTTGAATATACCCAAACTGAGCTACAGATCCAGTATAATCTAGATTGGAAATAAGTGTAGAATTTCCTGCTGCGTCAAAAGATAAAGTTTGAGGTCGGTACAACTCCATTACAATATTTAATTTCACTCCACCACTATTGGCAATAATTCTATCTTTGTGGGTATAGATTGACATTTTCAATCGAGGATCTCTATTGGCAAAGGGATTTTTAGGATCATAACCTGAACCTACTTCGTCAATTCTTTTTCCGTTAGCCATTTCATAGGTATCTACTAATAACTGCGTTGGAAAACGTCCGGATTGACCACCAACTGTTCTTGCCATTTCTCCAAAGGATTGATAATGGTATTTTCTAGAGGCTTGATCTGAATAGGCAATTCCTAAAATATTTTCTTTTTTGGATGCCGCAGTCAATTGACCAGATCTGGTAAACAAATCATTAAAATTAGGATTCAAAGATCTTCCTGACTCGGTAATAATTCGTTGTGCTGTTTTAGCCGCAATGTCAAAATAAATCGCCGCCTTAGCTGCATCTTTGGTTCCCGCTTTTCCAAAACCCTCTTTGTACCAAGATCCCGCATAAAGTGCCATTCTTGCTTTTAGACCCAAAGCAAAAGATTTGTCGATTCTTCCTAATTCATTAGTTTGCCAAGGCAAAAAGGTGCTTGCTTCTTCTAAATCATTCATTATATAATCTACAATCTCGTTCCAAGGTTTTCTAGTGGCGCTTCTTTGTTCTTCGGCAGTTACTGATTTTGTAAAGAAAGGAACATCGCCATACAAAGACGTAAGATAGTGATAATGCATTGCTCTGACTACTTTTACTTCGGCCACATATTGTTTTGCTTTATCGCTTAACCCATCAATGTAAGGAGCCGAACCGTCTAAAACAGTGTTACTTCTACCTATCCCGGTGTAAAACCTTGCCCATTGTCCTTCGACAACAAAGCTAGATTCAAGTTGTATATTACCAACACCAATACTACTATTGTCAGATCGTTCAATTCCCATTGGGGTGTACATATCATAAAGTGTACAAAAAGGAAGTAGGCTGCTTTCCATATACATACTTTGATACACACCATTGGTTCCCTGCCTAATTGCAGCTTCGTTATTGTAAAAATTAGAAGATAAATATTCACTCAATGGTTCTTTATCTAAATAATCCTGACAAGAGGCAAAGCCTGCTAAAAGGCTTAATCCCAGTATAATTTTTTTAATTGATTTCATTTCATTTAAAATTTAAAGTTAGCACCAAATGTGTAAGTCTGCATAATTGGGTAAAATTCCCCACCAAGGGCTCCACCGTAGTTTACTTCAGGATCATATCCACTGTAGAAATTACTAATGGTAAATAAATTCTGTCCACTGAGGTACAAACGAACTCCGTCCAATTTAGTTTTGTCTAAAAATGATTTTGGTAAACTATACCCCAGAACCACGTTTTTTAATCGTAAATAAGCTCCGTCTTGCACCCATTTGTCTGAAGTGACAAAATTATCTGCTGAATTCGCCTCTGGAACTAAGATAGGATATTCGGCATTTGGATTGTCTGGTGTCCAAGAATCCAATTGATGTGTAAAAATATTCGAACCATTAAAGAATGGTCTTACACCTATCCCACTCATCACTACACTGCGTTCTCCCACTCCCTGAAAAAATACCGTTAAATCAAAATTACTATAATTTCCAGTTAAATTCAATCCGTATTCAAAATGAGGAAACGGATCACCTAAATACACTTTATCACTCTCTCCAATTATAGTTGGATTTAGCCCGCTTGGATCTGTTTTAACATATTTTACATACCCAGGTTTAGCAGAATTAGACAATCTTGGAGAATTGGCCACATCATTGGCATCTGCGTAATACCCATTAGTAACATAACCCCAAATACCTCTCGTAGGATAACCTACTGTTAATGATCTGTCAGGATAAGCACCATACAATCTAGTAACTTCGTTTTCATTATTACTCAATGTACCCGTAATTCCAAATTTGAATTTTCCAATATTCCCATTATAAGTCAATGTAGTTTCGAACCCTTTATTTTGCATATCACCTGCGTTCGAAAAAGTAGCATTTAATCCCGTATAATAAGGAACTGGATATACCAACAACATATCATAAACATCTTTTATATAATAATCAAAAGTTGCAGATAATTTTCTGTTGAAAAACGAAACGTCTAAACCAAAGTTGATTTGTTGTGACTTTTCCCAAGTAATATCAGAATTTGAGAGTGTAGTTTGCGCCACACCTGAAGCCAACTGTTTGTCAATCCAATAGCTGTATCCCGTATCTATCGTAGAAGCGTACGGATAATTTCCTATATCCTGATTTCCTAAAAGTCCATAAGAAGCTCTAAACTTTAAGAAGCTCACATAGTCCTTTATTGACTCCATAAAATTCTCTCTGCTCACTACCCAACCCGCAGAAACCGATGGGAAGAATCCCCATTTTTGACCGTCAACAAAACGAGAAGAACCATCATAACGACCAGTAGCTTCAAAAAGATATTTGTCATCATAATCATAATTAAATCTACCATAAAAAGAAGCCATTGACCAGTCTGATGCGCCACCCGTTGCTGTTGCTGTTTTTGCATCCCCATTATCTAAATAATAGCGATCCAATTCAAATAATGTTCTTGAAGCGCCAAAATTGGAATTTAAATTGTCCTCAATTTGCGTACCTACTTGTATTTTTGTTTTGTGTAAATCAAAATCTTTTGCATAAGAAGCTTGTCCTCTGAAAAAATTTCGTACTGTTTGAGCCCAAGTTTCACTAACTCCATCAGTACCCGGAAAAGACCCTTGAAAAACGCCCCGCAATGAGGTGTTATATGGGTTTGTAATGAAAGTACCTCTAGACTCCGTTTTTCTGTAGCTATACTGTGCTAAGAGTTCTAAGTCCTTTACTGGAGTTGCTGTAAGCGTAGCATTAAATAACAATTCCGGTCTTTTAATAACGTCCCTTCCCGAATCTTCAGCACTTGCTACCGGGTTATCCCCGTTTTTGCCGTAACCCCAATAGCCATCTAATTCGCGTACCGCTGATAAAGTAGGCAACAAATACAATGATTTATTAATAATTGCTTTTGGAGAAGAAATACCTGGTGTCAGTTGAGTGGATTCTCTGTACGAAATCTCGTTTGAAAATTTCAACCAGCTGTTTAGCATTGCATCAGTATTCACGCGAATGTTAATACGTTTAAAATTATTGGTTTCGATTAATCCACCTTGATCCAAGGCAGAAATTGCGCCATAATATTTGAATTCTTTACTGCCACCAGAAAGAGCCAAACTATAATTGGTCATTAACGCTGTATCATTTATCGTTTCTTCTGCCCAATCGGTATCATATCGGTTCCAATTATCCGGTTTGTACAATCTTTGATCTGCAATTGCTTGCTCTCTAGCTGCTCTCTGATCTGGCGGAGTCACAATTCCAGCATTGTCTAATGAATTTAATTCAGCTTGAAGAAAATCGGCAGCTCTCACCACTTTTGGCATATTAGTTGGGGCTTGGATGGTTGAATACATATCGAAAGATAATTTAAGCTTTCCGTCTTTTCCTCTTTTGGTCGTAATCAAAACTACCCCGTTCGATGCTCTAGAACCATAAATTGAAGCAGATGCAGCATCTTTCAATACCGAAACAGATTCTACCGCATTCATATCAACTTGGTTCATATCCATTTCGATTCCATCGACTAAAACCAACGGAAAAGTATTGGAATTGAAAGAGCCTATACCTCTAATTCGAATATTCGATCCGTCAGCGCCTGGCTCACCAGAAGTTTGTTGTACTGTAACCCCAGCGATTGTCCCTTGCAATGCAGTAGATAAAGAAGCAACAGAACGTTTGTTCAGGTCCGCTCCTTTAACCATACCAACAGCGCCCGTTAATGTAGCTTTCTTTTGAGTACCATATCCTACAACGACTACCTCCTGCATCTCGATACTACTCGATTGCATTTTGACATTTACAACAGTTTTGCCAGCTACTGGAACAACCATATTGTTGAATCCAATAAAGCTAACAGTCAAAGACACTGCGTTTGCTGGAATTGCCATTTGAAAATTCCCATCCATATCCGTCGATGCCCCAGTTTTAGTTCCTGTAAGAACGACACTTGCTCCTGGAAGTGGTAATCCATCAGAATCTAAAACTGTTCCTTTTATTTGTTTTGTTTGTGCCTCTACCGCTAGAGAAAACAAACACAACAGTAAAAATAGAATTCCTCTTTTCATAATTGATTTATTTAATTGATTTATATTTAGTTAATTTATTCTAATGTTTTCCATAATTGGTACAGTCCTCGAGGCACGTGAAAGCATCCTTTCCATTTTCCACCTTTGGCTTCTAGTAAAGGTTTTCCTTCTCGGGTTAAATAGCCAAACCATTCGCCTTGAAACTCTTGGTCTCGGAAATGATTCCAAGTGTAATCGTGTAATTTCAAAAACCATTCTTTACATTTTGGATTTCCTGTTAATTTGTAGGCTTTGGCAAAAGAAATCATCGTTTCGATATGTACCCACCACAATTTTTGATTCCATTGCAGCTCTTGCATTGGGTGTCCTTTGATGTCTAAGAAATAGTAAATTCCGCCAAACTCATTATCCCAACCAAACTCTGTGGTGCGAATTAAAATTTCCTCACACTGTTTAATCAAAGCTGGATTATTATAACGCACCGCCAAATCCATCAAAAACCACATCGATTCATTGCCGTGACCGGGATTGATTTGTCTTCCCTCGAAACTATCGCAAAGTTGACCATCGGGATAAATGTTTTCCATAATAATGCCGTGTTCTTTGTTCAAGAAATTAGTCATTATATCTTCGATAAGTGGTGGCACCATTCTATCTACATTTTCTTTGCCTATTACGTCCTCTAAAAGTAATGAAAGATTGCATAATATCATTGGAAGCGAGAAATTTTTTAAATCTCGTGTGCCTGGATGCGCTTTACTCCATTTCCCTTTTGGATTGTCTTTTCTGGCAATAATGTTATTGTAAGTGGCTACAGCTACTTCTTTATGCTCGGAATTGTTCGTCGCTTTATACAATTCGCCAAAAGCCATAGCGGCAAAACAATCGGAGAAAATATTGTAGGGTTCAATCAAAGGTTCTCCTTTTTGATTGAGCGAAAAATACCAATTCCCTTGAGCATCCCTTCCGTTTTTCAACATGAATTTGGCTCCGTGAAGTGCAACATCAAGCCATTCTTGCTTTTTCTCTACTTTGTTGTACAGCATAGCAAATAGCCAAACTTGCCTGCCTTGTAACCACATAAACTTATCCGTATCATATACTTTTGCTTGTCTATCTAAACAAGTGAAGAAGCCACCAAAATCTTTATCAAGCGAATTCTTTTCCCAAAACGGAACGATTTGTTCTAACAATTCTTTCTGATACAATTTTGCGTACTGAGATAAATCATCGATTTTGTGATGTTCCTGTTTGATCTCATTTTCAATTTTCAACATTGATGCTTTGTATTTAAAATTAATAATCTGCTGCTATATGTATTTTTTAATCAGTGAGGCCCATAAAAGGTAACCACTTCCTAAAAGATGCAATCCGTCGTTTGTATACTGTTTACTCATCTTTCCTTGCTCGTCTAAAAAGGCCGGAAAAATATTTAGAAAAACCACTTCATTCGCTTTTGCCAACTTTTCTAATTCTAGATTCACTTCTTTGATAATGTGCATTTTGCCTTGATGGTTTTTGAATGTATCGAAGGCATCGTTTGTTGGCAAAATACTTTGAATATAAACCGTTGTTTTTGGGCTTTCCGTTTTAATTTTGGTTATAATCCCTTGATAATTAGTCAAAATAATACTTTTGTCGATTTTCAATGAAATGTCATTGATTCCTATCAATATGAATATTTTCTTAGGTTTCCTTTTTACAATTTCATCCATTCTATCTAGAACCCCTAAGGTAATATCACCAGAAATCCCTCTGTTCTTGATGCGTTTATTCGGAAAAAGTTCCTCCCAATTGGCACAATTGGTGATGCTATTTCCCAACATGATAATCTCATTTTTTTCGATTGGCATTGCCTCAAAAAAAGAGCGTCTTTGATCATAAAAATAATTATGAAAATTTTGCTTCGTTTCCTGAGCAAAAAGACCGATAAAAAGAGTCGAAAAAAACAGAACAATTACTTTTACCATTATAAAAAAACTACTAATATTATTTAAGATTACCTGAAAAATCGATATCCATAGCAAATGGATTTAGACTTTGCTCGATTAGTTTTGCCAATTCTCTTTTGGTCAGCACCTTATCCGAAAATTTCGATTTTTTGCTCAACTTCCCTCCTGCTTGTGCCAATAATTTGGCAGCTAACTTTTCGGTAACTAAGTCTTGTTTTAGGACTATTTTATTTTTGCTATCAAACTGATTCAAACCTTCGGTAAATTCTTGAACAGAAATCGTTGCATTTGGCGAAAACCAAGTTCTATTTGCCCATTTATAGCTTTCGCCTTTGGTTTTTAGGATTCCAGTTGCAGTAATTTTTTGAATCGTTTCAAAATCTGGTTCCGTAGGTTTCACATCGAATAGCGGCATAATAAAAGCTTTTTGATCTAAAAGTGATTGTTGCACTTTACGAATAGCAACTTCTCGAACTTCTTTCTTGTCTTTTGTTGCGATTGCCGCCAAAGTTCCAGCGGCTTGGCCTGTCAACAATACCACTGGTTGCAAACGGGTAGCACCATTGATTAGATTTGAAACTGAAATGGCTTTGTCGGAAACTACCAATCCGTTTACTTTTTCAGGAATCAAAGCCCCTAAAGGAATCGAATAGGATGGCACAGGCGGAAAACCTAAATCTGGGGCATCAGGGTTTTGTTTGTGATGATGATCGACTGGGTAATCGCCAACTGAAATACCTGTTTTATAAAATGCTTCCTTCTGGTTATAAGGTTCCGCAACATGATTATAAGTAAAAAATGAAATTCCTTTTAGTCTTCTACCTTCACGATGGTAAGGTGCATAGGCTAATAAATCGGTAGTTTTGAACTCATCATCAGCCAATCCGAGATGTTTAAATCCTAACTCATTTTGAATATAATAAACAAATTGCAAGGTGTAATTTCTAGCTTTGAGCAGCTCTCTATTGCGATCCTCTCTTGATAGTTCGACTACATTCAAATAAACATCATTCCCTTTCGTAGGCCAATTGATCATATATTTATTGTTGGGTAATTTACCATAGTCCAACATTTTGTTGCAATCAATTTTGATATTATCAACCGTTTCAACACAAGACCCTTTAAAATTAATTGGATTATAATTGCTAGGTTTGGCAATAGTTTTATCAGCATTAGGACCAAAATCTTTCAAAATGGCAACCCAAGTCAAATCTTGCACAATACCATTGGTTTGTTGTGGCGCATTGGCTTCGTTGGTTTCAGTTTTAGAATCCATTCCGAGACGGTAATCAGCTCCAGCCATTTTCAGGCTCTCGCCAATGTCTGTTGCATCAATAGTCACTTTTGCGGTTACTTCAAGGGATTTACCTTCTTCGTTTTTGAAAACAGCTCCTTTGACTAAATTTCCAACTTTTATAATGTCAGTAATAAAGTAACCGTGGATAATTTCTAAGTTTTTTTCCTTTGAAGCGATTGTATTGAAAATCTTATTCCCAACCGATGGCTCAAAAAGGGTGTTGCTTACCCAACCAGTTTCCAATGCTTGCGCACCTCCATAATGGGTTCTCAAAGCTTCTCTAAACTCATTCCAAATGCCTGATGGCAGATTGTTATTCCCATCACAAGCGCCAACTCCTTGAGAAGTAAACATACCACCAATCCAAGGGGTTTCTTCAACAATAAGCGTCTTAACTCCAAGTCGTGCTGCTGTAATACCCGCCGATGTTCCGCTAGTTGAACCTCCGATGATTAAAACATCGACCTCTTTCTTAGTGTTATTCTGAGAATAACCTATCAGGACTAAAAAAAATACTAGAATATTAATTTTCATATTAAAGTTTTTGTCATTTTAAGTTCTCCAAAACCATTTGATTTTAGAGAAATAGATTGTTAATAGAATGGCTAATGTGGTCAGAATCACTCCTTGTAAAAAGCCCATAAAAGCGCTTGTTTTAAAAACATCAAAATAATTGCTAATGGTCAACAAGGCCAAAATTGGCATCACCACTAAAGCGGTTGCGACATAAGCAATCATTGGATTTTGCCCCGCCAAAACCAAAAATTTGGTCGATTTAATACATTGGAAATAATCACATACTACTGAAAAGAAAAGTATGGCAAAAAAAGCCAAACCGGAGGTTACAAAGTAGTAACTGTAGGTAGATTGATCCTTTCTGATGCCACCTTCGTAGGCTTCTAAAACTAAGCCAAGCACTAAACAATACGCACCAATAAAGAAAAGTTTATTCCAAAAAACACCAAAATTTGTGGTGTTCGATTTCAAAATAGAATAACTGCTCACCAATAAAATTAGTGTAACCAAAACATTGAGTTCGAGCTGACGTGTATAAAGGAAAATAACATTGCTTACTATCAGTGCCAATGATGTTAAAGCAATTAAGTAAACATTAGAATTTGATTTTTCAGATACTTTATCGGTAGCCGAATTGATCCATTCGTAAAGATATTCACCAGCAAGACTTCCCGGAATAACGATAAAAAGATATTTGAGATAATAAAAAGTGTACGCCCAAGGAACTGGAGTAAAATCATAAACCGTTTTTACCCAACCCGGATTGGCAGCAGCCAAAAATACTGCCATTACAAAAGGAAGTACCAACAATCGGTAGGATGGTTTTTTATAAGTAAAAATATAAATTACACTGGCAAAAAAGGCCATATTTGCCAACACGATAATAATAATATCACTAAAATAAATATCGAAAGCGGTAGTTTTCTTTCCGCTATATTCCAAATTATACATAATGATAAAACCAATTAGGAAGGCAGTAAGCTTTACTCCCCAGGTGCCATATTTGTAGTTTCTAAAGACTGGAATGATATCATTGACAAACATTAGAAACATCAAACCAAAGGCAAAAAGTGAGAGGAAACAAGCAGTCGTATCCATTGCACTATTAATTACAAAAGGTTTCATGTGCTGAAAAAAGACAGCAAAAAATACCAATTGCAAGGCTCTAACAAATGATTCCCAGCATAGTTTGAATTTATTTTCGCCTTTGTCTAATTTACTACCCAATGAAAACGGAAAAGCGGCACCCATAGCAAATAGGAAAAATGGGAAAACCAAATCGACCCAAGTAATACCATAAATAGAAGGATCAAATGAGGCATTTGGTGGAACTTGAGCATGAGCCATCCAAGCAGGCAAATGAGTGAGATTCATTTGACCTGATAAAATCATGCCAATGATTGCAATCCCACGTAATGCATCTAATGCTAAAGCTCTTTTTTTCATTTACAATAACTATTAATCACTCCCTTATCTTGTCCAATCCAAATTCTGGCGATACTACTGAAACTATTTTTTGATATATTCTTTTGAAAAATAGTCCGGAAACGCTTTCAGTCCTTCATAAAAAAAGAAGGACTCCCCTTGAATACCCAATTTTCGGTTGGTTTCGATCATCGCTTTTAGGAATTCTGGACTTGGATTTACTCCGTTGACCTGTAGTAAAACCCCGGAAAAGAATTTGTTTTTTTGATTTTCTGGAAGATAATTCAATTGCGCTTGAAGAGTACTCGTATAGCTTTCGATAGTTTTTCGATAGACTTGCGGAATGACATAATCACAATAGCCTTTTTCTAACCAAGTTGGCCAATCCTGAAGATATTCTTCTTTGGCCCAAGGATGAATACTTGGTGCCATACTCACAATCATTTTGGGTTTGACTGCTTTTACCTCTTTATACAATTCCCCTAAGAAATCAGTTAATTTATTGGCTCTCCAGGTGAGCCAATCAGGATTTATATAATCATTTGGTGGAAGATTTCCTTGATGCTCTTTTTGGTATAATTTTACGGTGTAGGCATCATAACCTCCTAGCGAAGGCATAGCTGGTAACCTATCGTCACCTTGTATACCATCGACATCATAATTTTGAACCACTTCAAGAACTAGCGATTTTACAAAGTTTTGGACTTCAGGATCCATCGCATTCATCCATTCAAAACCGTTTTTAGAAACCAAATTGCCTTTGTTGTCGATAGCTTTCCAATCTGGGAACTTTTTTAGAATGGCACCACCATTTTCGCCATAAGAGGAGGCGAAACCAAACTCAAACCAAGCGTGAACTCGCAAACCTGCTTTGTGTCCTTCTTCAATCATTTCTTGTAATGGATCTCTACTTCCGAAACGCTCCATAATAGGTAGATTGAAAATAGATTTCATGATTTTACTTTGGTACAAAGTTCTACCTCTATTCCAAGTAACCACATAAATATCGGTAATACCTGATTTTTTGCAAAGAGCGACGGTTTCGGTGATTTTTTCCCTTGAATCAAGAGCAGTCGAAGCTACATTGGTAACCCAAACCCCCTTAATTCCATCAGCAGAAGGAGTGTTTGATACAAAACCTTTTGTAGTGTTACAAGAAAGTAGCAGCACAAGGGATAAAGAAAAGAAAAGACATTTGTTCAACATAAAATTTATATCGTTATAATTAAGGAATAACAAATATATAAATTTTTACTAACAAACTAATAATTAATAAATATTTTTATTAACTAATTGAAAATAATTACTATCTATTTAATAAAGGAGAGAGCATTTTTTCTTTGACGATGCAGCAAGCCCCAATAACACCGGCTCTGCGTCCCAAAGTAGATTTTTTGAGTTTCATATCCCGATTGACCAATCCTAAGGAATGTTTTTTCAAAGCTGCTTGAATTGGTAGGAGCACATAATCTCCAAGACCTGCAAAATCACCACCAATAACCAACAAATCAGGATTGAATATATTGAGCAAAATAGACAAATACCGTCCTATTTTTTCGCTTTGTTTAGTCACCAAATCCACGCACAAACTGTCCTCTAACTTGACAACTCCATCAATAATAACATGGTGTTGCAGGCCTACTAGATTTTCATCAATACTTACATTGGATTGCTTGCCCTGACTAACGGCTTCTTGAAATTGTTTCACCAATGACCAGCCTGAAATTTCAGTTTCCAAACAACCTAATTTACCACATTGACACATGATTTCATTATTGAAGATGGTACTGTGACCAAACTCCCCAGAATAACCCGACTTTCCATAGTACAGTTTACCATCTGTAATCATTCCGATGGCCACTCCCCAACTATAATTCAAAAATATTATATTCTGTTCGTGATCAACAACACCTTCCCTATATTCCCCAAAAGCCATTGCTCTTGTATCGTTTTCCAAATGAACTGGAATACCTAACTGTTCAGCAATAATTTCTGTTAAAGGTCTGTTTTCACTATAAAAATAATTGTAACTAAATCCTTCCATCGAATTAATTCGACCCGAAAAGTTGATACAAACTCCTACAATCATACTTTTTTCGACAGAACTATCTTCTATAAATGAATTGAGAATTTCACAAAACTCCATTAATGATTCTTGGGTGTTATTCAAAATAAAGGAAGTCCCCATTTCGATGCTCACAAATTCATTTTTTATATTTTGCAAACCGATCGACATATTAGCTAAACCAACTTCGACTCCCATAAAATAGGCGCAAGTAGGATTGATGCTATATAAGGAAGGACGTCTTCCGCCGCTATTGGTCACTTTTCCCATATCGATCATATAGCCTTCGGCCAATAATTCATTAACCGCTTTGGTCACTGTAGGCACACTTGATTGTAGTTCCGAACTCAATTCGGTTATCGTAGCATTTCCGCTAGAAAGCAACCTCTTAATAATGGTTTGCCTAAGCATATGCCATTTTTGATCCGAAAGACTTTTGTCAATACTATTATCTAATAAATCTTTTAAATTCATTTTATGTATACCTTTAAAAATTATCAACCTAAAAACACAAACCTACTAAAACCATTTTAGAAATACCAATTCAATACTAACAATAGTAGCAAATTTTATTAAATTATTTATCAAAAATAATCAAAAAAAACTTATATAAACAGAAAATAGGATATATTTTTTATTTTTTTTAATATTAATACTATATATAATAAATTAATTTATTATCTTTAGCGACTATTAAACAATTATATTAATTAACATAAAAAATCAACCGTTATGAAAAAAATTTACTTAGCATTATTATTGGCAAGTTTCTGCATAGGAAACGCGCAAATTAATTGGAGAAGATCGAGCGCAAATGGCAATTATCCAACTTGGATGGGAACCGGAGCAACACTCAATACCGAAAGAGGTATGGGAGCGCTAAACGACAAAATGTATGTAGTTTCCAGATTTTCAGGAACAAAGATTAAAGTCATTAATGGTGTTGACGGAACCGATTTGCCAGAAATTGCTAACTATACTGGTGTTACCGGTGGTACTTTTGCGTTAAACGATGTAGAAGTTAGTGCTAATGGAGCTATTTTAGCTTGTAATTTACAGGCAAATGCTTATGCAAATCCAGCCACACCTGGCTCTACATTTACGATTTATAAATGGGACAATGAAACCGCTGCTCCTTCAATTTACGCTACTTATGTAGCACCATCTGCTGCAGAACATGTTCGTTTAGGAGATAATTTTTCGGTAACTGGTGACATTTCAGGGAATGCTGTAATTTTTGCTGCCGGCAGAATTGGAACCACAACTGGTTATAGAGTAATTCGATGGATTGTTACTGGAGGAGTACTTGGTGCACCTACCGCTATCACCATTCCCGCTTTAACTGCTCCAACCTCACTTATATCAGCTACTCCATTAACTATAGATGCTAATCCTGCATTTTTATTAAAAGCTAGTGGCAATACTTTAACGAAACACAATGCTGACGGAACTTTAGCTGGAGAAACTATCGCTAACGCTGTTATACCATTATCTGCAAATGATACAAGATATTTTGAGGTAGGAGTAAAGAAATATGTAGCTTCTTATTTATATGGTGGCACAAACGAATATGTCAAATTAGTTGATGTAACTGACGGTTTAGCTTTAGCTTCAACTGTCGCCTTGACACCTACACTAGGTGCTATTGCCAATGGAAATGGAAGTGGAGGTTTAGGACTAAAAGTAGAGCCAGATCTAGTAGATGGTACCGCGAACACAATCACTATTTATACTTTAGGTTGTAATAACGGTATCAGCGGTACCACTCTTGTTAAGGATGGTTTAACAGTAGTTTTAGGAAACAATGATTTTTCGGCTGCAGAAGCTCATAAAGCTACTAAAATTTTCCCAAATCCTGCCAGAAATGAATTTTACATTGCTATAGATACTGATATCGATAAAGACGCTCAAGCCTTTATTTATGACATTCAAGGAAGACAAGTAAAATCGGCTAAGATCCAAGAAAATGTTCAAACCATCGACATTCAAGACTTGAATGCCGGAGAGTATTTAGTGAAAGTTGTCAATGGCAAAAACAATAATACTGCCAAATTATTAAAAAAATAAACCTGTACTTGTAATGAAATGAGGCTATTCGAAAGGATAGCCTTATTTTTTACTTTTTGAAATTAATCAATACTATCGATGAAAAAAATTATTTCATTTTTGCTGTTTTTAAATGTATTTACCATTTCAGCTCAAAACATAACGTGGACAAACGTTTCTGCAAGCTACAATATGCCTAATGGTGTCCAAGTGTTTTCGGGCGAAGATGCAAGCATTCCGTTAAAGGTAAAATACATTGATATTGATCTAAATACAACCGATTTAGAGGTATCGCCAGTATTAGGAACGCCAACCAACGCTAAAAATTGGGCGACCAAATTAGGAGCAATTGCTGTAATGAATGGTGGCTATTTTAGTGGGAGCAGTTCGTTTTCTGCGATAATAAACAACACGGTAGAAGCAAAGAATATTGCAGCTTTGAACAGAAGCGGTGTCGATTATCCTGTAACCAGAGGTTTTTTTGGTTTCAATACCGATGGTACTATGGCTGTCAATTGGATTTACCATTTTGGCAATGCTAAAACTGATGTGTACCGATATGCAACACCGACTCCAAATGCCAATGGCACACCTGCACCTACTCCAACCCAAGCCGAAGGAACGCAATGGACCAATTTAGCCAAAGGGATGGGCGCTGGACCTGTGTTAATCAAAAACGGAACTATTGTAGATACCTACGATGAAGAAGTTTTTTGGGGTTCAGGAGTTTCAAATACAGGTTTAGACCCAAGATCGTCGATAGGATATACCGCTAATAAACACCTCATTCTACTTGTGGCCGACGGAAGACAACCCGGAGTTTCAGCTGGTGCTTCTTTACCGCAAATGGCCAACATACTTTATAATTTAGGTTGTGTCGAAGCATTAAATTGCGACGGTGGAGGTTCTACGCAATTGGCCACTCAGGATACATTTATAAACACACCTTCTGAATCGTATCGTTCCATTCCTTCAGTTTGGGCGATTTATAAGTTAGCTAATTTAGAAACTCCAAATCCGCTTAAACCGGTAGATGCATCCACAACGCAAGCCAATCCGGTAAATATAACTTGGAATATGCCAACTGAAACGGGTTGCACCTATAGAATTCAAATTGCAACTTCTAAAGTAGATTGGAACAAAAACGTTGGTTTCACTCCAAGTACAACAACAAACAGTGTGGTATTAGTAAATGAAACGAACACAACAGGAAGTTATAATTTTTCTAATCTAACATTAGGAAACACTTACTATTGGACCGTTGTGGCTTACAAAAACGGTGTGCAAAAATCCAATTATACCGAACCAAGAAGTTTTATTTATTCGAATACTATTGAAGTCGGTTGGAAAAGAGCATCCTCAGAAAACACAAGACCCGTTTGGTTTGGAACTGATCTCGAAAGAGGCTTGGCTTACGCCAATAACAAAATATATGTAACTTCCAGAAATGGTGGAGTAAAAGTCAAAATTCTGAACTTTATTGACGGAACCGATGCAGGAGAATTACCAGTTACAGGAATTGCAGGAGGAACTCATGTTATAAGCGATATTGAAGGAAGCGGAAACGGAATGTTATTGGGTTGCAATATGACCCTTTCAACTGGCAGCGACAATTTTAAAGTATACAAATGGGAAAACGATACTGCAACTCCAGCATTATATATTGAATATGCCTCCCCATCTAACCTACGACTGGGCGACAAATTCACATTGGTTGGAGACATTTCTAAAAACGCCGTAATTTTGGCTGCTGCATCTAGTGGAACAAAAGTGGTCCGATGGCTTGTGGTCAATGGTGTTTTACAAACCCCAACTGAAATTACGCTGCCCGCCGCTATGGGCACTTCGCCTTGCGTTACAGCAACCGGAACCACTGCCGACAGTGATTTAATCGTAAATTCGCAAACCAAAAATGTTATTCTTTACAGTAGTGCGGGCGTGAATAAAGGTAGTTTAGCCAACGCAATTGTCGATACGGATAGTAACGCTACTAAATATTTTGAATTGAATGGTAAAAAATATTTAGCTGTTTTTCAAAGCAAACAAACCGCAAACAGCCCTCTTGGAAATAATTGCCGAATTGTTGACATTACAGATGGTTTTGCTACAGCAACAATTGTAAGCACGACCGATAGATTAGGCAATGAAATCAATGGAAATGCCACAGGTGACATCGATGTACGATTTAGCACTTCACCTCTATCCTTATCAGCGATCACTTTGGCTACCAATAATGGAATCAGTGCTAAGAAGATATTTGGAGACATCGTTGCAGGTGGAGATTCGAATAATTCTTTAAAAATTGAACAAAATAGCCTTTCAGAAAGTAATAGTTTTAGAATATTCCCAAATCCTGTAGCCTCCGAGCTAAACCTATCAATCATAGAAGAATTAGATTCAAATTGCACTGCCGCTATTTACTCCTTAGAAGGGAAGTTAATACTACAGAAGCCAATCATAAAAAATAATCAAGTGATAAAAGTTGATTCCCTGTCCAAGGGGATTTACATTATTAAAATCCAAAATGGAAAAAAACAATATCAAACTAAATTGATTAAATCATAAGCGATGTTTTTTCGATGGAAAACAACAAGATCTAGACAAATTGCATTCATACTTAACAAAAGATTAGTTTGAAAAATAGTATTGGGGTTATTCGCAAGAATAGCCTCATTTTTTTCTTCAAAATTTTCGAGCAATTCGACCAAAAAAAAATAATCGTCTCACTTATAAGACTCGGAAGGCTCAAAAACCCGATAACTTAAAATCATATTGCATTATAAATCAATATTTTATACTTTCTAAATCTAAACAAATACCATTTGCAAGTTCGATCAAAAACCACGGCAAACCCATCTTTTCAGTACACAATAATACTTGGTCGTTTTTAGGCTCGTTATTAAAATGATAACAATATCATAAAAACTATTACAGAAGCATTATTTTAAATTATTTTTGTTTCAAATAACATGTCTTTACGT
>NZ_JBIKRX010000055.1:0-20947 GCF_044348915.1 Flavobacterium sp.
GAATTACACTTTTAGAAATCATCGAAGACAGGCACAACAATGGATCAATTATCGTTACCTCACAAATCCCAGTACAAGGCTGGTACGATATAATTGGCGAAAAAACCATAGCCGATGCAATTTTGGATAGACTCATACATCAATCACACAGAATCGAATTACTCGGAGAATCGATGCGGAAGAAAAAAAGTCTAAACAAGGTATAATTTATTGAGTATATTTGAGTATTAATTAACAGATGAAAAAAAGTAGTTTTTAATGAAAAATTGGGGTGGTCAATTTACTCCGAAATCAGGTGGTCATTTTGAATTGGAATCAGGTGCTCACTTTAAATTGGAATTAGGTGGTCAATATCACTGGAATTTGCACAGTAACAACACAGACGAAATTTTTCGTTTATACAAAATCGCTACCGATTTTCAAAAGACAAGATTTACCAACCATTGGCCAGAATTTGATAGAAAACTAATTGAAAATGAAATTTCAGAAAACAGACAATGGAAAATTGTTTCAGAAGGTAAAATTGCTTGTGTGTGGGCGACAACTTTTGATGATCCACAAATTTGGGAAGAGAAAAATGAAGACCCATCTGTTTACATTCACCGTATTGCAACAAATCCTGATTTTCGTGGACAAAATTTAGTGGGTAAAATTGTAGAATGGGCAAAAATTTATGCAATTGAAAATCAAAAACAATTCATCAGAATGGATACAGTTGGCGATAATTCAGGATTAATTAATCACTACACAAGATGTGGCTTTGAGTTTTTAGGTTTATTGAAACTTAAAAACACTGAAGGACTTCCAGCACATTATGACAACGCAACAGTAAGTTTATTTCAAATAACAATCAACGTTAAATGAAAATACAACGAACAGCCTATATCCATATGGAAATATGGAGGACAACAGAATTTTAATAAACGTTTATACTAAAAATTCGCCACATCGCCAAGCCGAAAAATATGAGTGGCAATTTTGCCAAAACAAACCGCAGAAATAACTTCAATAATATAAATGATAGCAACCGATAAATTATCTTTATTTTTCAGCAATGAATTTCCTTTTAATAAAGAGGGCTTAGAAGAGTTTGTAAATACATTTGTAATTAAATCTTACAAAAAAGGAGAAATCATTTTAAAAAACGGAAACACTGAAAACGAATTGCGTTTTTTAGACAAAGGCATTGTTCGTGAATATTATGCAACAAACGACAAAGAAAAAAACATCAATTTTTATACAGATGCAGGTTTCATAACAGACTTTTCTTCGTTTACCCATTCAACCGCTACAAAAAAATACCAAGAATGTTTGACTG
The DNA here is from genome assembly GCF_044348915.1 of Flavobacterium sp. GTDB lineage: Bacteria > Bacteroidota > Bacteroidia > Flavobacteriales > Flavobacteriaceae > Flavobacterium. Next base: position 1,319 of record NZ_JBIKRX010000055.1, read on the forward strand.
ATGTGGATTTGAGAGTTTTATCTAAAGAAATATTTTCGACTTTTACCAACCAATATAATTGTGGTAAGTTGTTTATTGAAACGATTTTCCAAAGAATAGTTGTCAATAAAGAAACTGAAGAATTTAACCATTTTGTAAATACTGCTGAAGAATTATATCTTGATATTATGAAGACAAAACCGGATTGGTTATTGCAAATTCCTCAGTATCATATTGCTTCTTATTTGGGAATTACGCCCGAAACTTTGAGCAGGATTAGAAAAAGAATGTAGCCTACAACAATTTTACATTGTTTGGATTCAATAAAAAAATATTCGTAGCCAATTCGTTTTGAATAGTGGTAGCATCATTATGTCCAGCATATATTGGCATATCGATTGCTTTATATCGGTCTATAAATAACAACAAACTGTTCTTCATATCCTCAGGATTTGAACCTGGCCAATCTATTCTCCCGATAGTTTCTTTAAAAATAAAATCGCCTGTCAACATTAATTCTCCAAAATCAAAAATGGTACAACCAATGCTATGCCCTGGATAAATACCTGTTTTGAAAATAAAGTTTTCTATTTGATAGGTTTTATTGTCTTCAATAATTCTTACTGGGATATCCAATATTGTCTCCTCTAGTCCAAAATGTTCGGAACCAATAAAACTAAGATTACGAACACGATCACTAAACAATTCTTTAGATTTCTCTGAAGCCCATACCTCTACTCTATATAAATCCATAAAATACTTAACACTAAAAATATGATCTTGATGCGCATGTGTTACCAATATACCTAATACTTTCAAGCCTAAAAAATCAATGTTCCTTTCGATTGCTTTAGGATCAAAACTGGGGTCAACAATTAGTGCGTTTTTATAACTATCAATTATTAAATAAGAATTTGTTGCAAAAATAGTATTTGATAGTACTTCAACTTTATAGTTCATCTCTTTGTAATTTTTATTAGTGCAAAAATAATGTTGAATAAATTTATAAGCATTGATTCAAATCAATTTCGTTTAAAACTTCTACATTTCATTTCTTGATTTCAATCAATGGAAAACATTTTTAGATTGATCAACTTTGCGCTTTCAATTTAAAAATAGAGAACAATGGAAGTATATCATTTGCGAAATGCCACTTTGGTAATAGAAACTATAGATAAAGTAATTTTAGTTGACCCAATGCTTGGAAAAAAAGGAACAGCAGGACCACCTTTTACACTTTTCCGCTTTAAACTACAACGAAATCCTATTGTAGATTTGCCAAGCAATGCAATGCATATCGTTGAAAAAACTACACATTGTCTATTAACACATTTGCATCCAGACCATTTGGACAAGGAAGCGGAGCATTTTCTTCGATCTAAACAAATTCCTGTTATATGTAGTAGAAAAGACGAAGCCACACTAAGAAAAAAAGGATTAAACGTTTCCCAAACGGTTGATTATTGGAAAGAAATGAGTTTTTTGGATGGGAAAATTCAAGGTATTCCAGCAGTTCACGGTTATGGATTTGTTGCAAAACCAATGGGAAATGTAATGGGCTTTTACATAGAATTACCAAATGAAAAATCTATTTATTTAAGTGCGGATACCATTTATACCGACGATGTACATAAAGTGCTAACGCAATTAAAACCTGAAGTTGCAGTTGTAGCTTGTGGAACGGCTCAATTGGATATTTTTCAGCCTTTATTAATGCGAATGGATGACATTTTAAAATTTGTAAAAAACGCACCAAACAAAGTAATCGCCAATCATTTAGAAGCTGTAAATCATTGTCCAACAACACGACAACAATTAAAAGCAGAAGTTTCAAAAATTGGACTTTCTGAAAAGGTTTTTATTCCAAATGATGGAGAAAGTAGAGTGTTTTGATAAGACTGCTATCAACTATGCATTGCCATTTTGGGCCATTTAATAAATTACATCGTCTACTCGCTCTTTCAGGCAGATATGTGGTTTTAGGGCTTGTAGTAAAGATTATTTTGTGCTTTTGAGAATCCGTGTTTTGTTGGGAGTTTTGTGGGTGTGTACCTCCTACTTCTTTGAGTGGTGAGACGTTGATGCTAATCTATTTGCTAAAGAGCTTAAAATAAATTAACTCTCAAAACAGATATGAATATTTTTGAATCTGGTAAAATAAAATCTATAGGAAAAGGAACCATACTCCTGCGACAAGGATAGATTTGTAAATTTGGTTGCAAAGTTATATCTGCCAATTCACATCATTTATTTGATTTTGTTTCAACGCTTAGTTCATATGAAAGAATTTGAGTTAATTTTAAAATTTTCAATAAAACTATAGTCTTTCTCTTTCTCTATATTTTGATGGAGAAATTCCCATAACCTTAGAAAAAATTCTACTGAAATATGCAGCATCATGAAATCCAAGTTTTATATAAATATCGCTAATTTTTATAGTTGACAACTCTAGGTATTGGCAGGCTTTTTCTATTTTCAATGAAATGAAATATTTTATTGGTGACTGTTTTGTTTCTTTTTGAAAAAGTGCTGAAAAATGTGATGGCGAAAAGTTAAAATGTTTTGCCAACAGTTCCAACGTAAGATTGCTCTCCACATTTTCACGCATATAATAAATAACTCTCTCACTAAAACGGTATTCTTTTAAACCTTTGTTTCTTATTTGTTGGTACTGATCTATATATCTGAAAGAAGCTAAAAAATGAAAAAGGCATAAAGATGCATAACAATAATGATCGCTATGAAAACTCAATTCTAAATTTTCATATATTTCCTCAAACAATTGAATACGGTCTTGCAGCCTTGAATTTTCCGTGCCTTGTATTTGTTGTGGGATAATTGGAAAATTAAAAAATGAAGAAGCCAACTTGCCTTTAAAATGAATCCAGTAAATTGTCCAGGGATTTGTAGTATTTGCACCAAAGCTATAAGGCTTATTGGGAGGGAGTATTATGTATTGATTTTCTGTGACCGAGTAAGTGTTTTCTCCAATTTTACACCAACCTTCGCCTGATGTACAATAAATAATAATGTAATAATCCACTCCATTATCCTTTTTGTTAAAATGATATTTGACCGCCGGGAAAAAGCCGATTTTTGTAATATATAAACTATTTGTCAAAGGATTAAGTTCGTTATTAAGCAATACTTCCGAGCTTATGGCAATCAATCTTTGGCCTTTAAATCCCTCTTTTAAATGTATCATGAAGTTAAATCTTTAAATTCGTAAGATAGTACAATAGAATCAAAACAAAGTTATATGTTTTTAATAAAAAATCGCAAGATATTTGTAAAAAATATAATTATTAACCTTTAAAATTTTAGATAATATTTTTTTTAAATAATAAAATTATTGTTTTCACATTCCACAATAAAAATAATAAAACAAATAAATTATTATCAAAGTATTCACATTTAAAATAATAGATTACTAAGAACAACACATAGAAAATGTTAAATTACAACAAAACCCCTTTCTTTCCAATTAGAGGAAAATTGTTTTCGGGATGGAATTCAATAATTGAAGAATTGAATACTAAAATTATTAAAAATGATTTCAATCGTTATATATTAACAATTGAGTGTTATCAGGGTGTCAATCACGATGAATTAAAAAGTAATTTAAGTCTTTTGAATCCAAATTTATTAATTCAATCTGATGAAGCTTTTTATTCTGAAGATAAAATTCGTGAAATAACATTCCCAGACGTAACAGATGATCCAATTTTCGGTTATTTGACTCGGTTTTCATACAATGAATTTTTGGATCCGGAAAAAGTGGAAACGCTACGTACCAAAATAAAAAATGCAACTGGATTGGTTATTGTTTATGGTCATGCTGCATCCATAATTGCAGAGGAATCAGATTGCCTTGTTTATGCTGATATGGCTCGCTGGGAAATACAGTTACGCCAGAGAAATCATCAGGTTTGTAATCTAGGGATTAACAACAGCGATGAATCGCCAAGTATACAATACAAACGTGCTTTTTTTGTAGACTGGCGGGTTTGCGATAAGTTAAAGCAAGAGTTGTTTGATAAAGCTGATTTTTGGTTAGATACAAATAAAGAAGATGAGCCTAAAATGATAAAAGCAGATACTTTGCTGAATGGTTTGACTGAAATTGTAAATTCTCCATTTCGTGTGGTTCCTTATTTTGACCCGGGTCCCTGGGGTGGGCAGTGGATGAAAGATATGTGCGAGTTAGATAAAACGAAACCAAACTTTGCTTGGGCATTCGACGGTGTGCCGGAAGAGAATAGCTTGCTCTTTGAAATTGAGGGTGAAATATTTGAAATTCCAAGTATTAATCTTGTTTTTTACAAGGCTAAAGAACTGTTGGGCGAACCGGTAGAATCGCGCTTTGGAAAAGAGTTTCCAATTCGTTTCGATTTTTTGGATACTATGGATGGTGGTAATTTGAGTTTACAGGTACATCCTACCACACAATATATCCGTGATACATTTGGAATGAGCTATACTCAGGACGAAAGCTATTATATTCTTGATGCAAAAGAAGACGCTACTGTTTATTTGGGAGTTAAAACTGGGATTAACAAGTGTGATATGATTGCGGATTTGCAAGAAGCACAGGACTCGGGTGGAACATTTGAAGCAGAAAAATATGTAAATATCTTTCCTGCTAAGAAGCACGATCATTTTCTTATTCCTAACGGAACTATTCATTGTTCAGGAAAAAACAGTATGGTACTTGAAATAAGTGCGACCCCATACATATTTACATTCAAATTGTACGATTGGGGTAGGCTCGGAATGAATGGAGAACCACGTGCAATAAACATTGAACATGGATCAAAAGTAATTCAGTGGGATAGAAATACAGAATATTGTTTAGAAAACTTAGTAGGTCAAGAAGAACTTGTGGCTCAAGGTGATGGATGGCGTGAAGAAAGAACTGGATTACACAAAAACGAATTTATAGAAACCCGCCGCCATTGGTTTTCCAAAAAAGTAACTCATCATACGGGGGATAGTGTAAATGTGCTTAATCTGATAGAGGGAGCAGAAGCGATTGTTGAAAGTCCAACGAAGAAATTTAATCCTTTTATTGTTCGTTATGCCGAAACGTTTATTGTACCAGCAGCAGTTGGAGAATATTGTATAAGTCCTTTTGGAAAGAGTGAAGGAAAAGAATGTGGAACGATTAAAGCTTATGTCAGACATAAAGCATAAAATTCATAAAAATAAATAAAAAAAAATCATGAAAAAGAAATTTATATTTTTAATTGTGTTGTATCAAATATCAGCATATATGAACATATATGCGCAGGCCATTCAAATAAATGGAACAGTCACGGAGAAAAACGGAAATCCTTTGCCTGGTGTATCAGTTAATCAGAAAGGAACAAACAACGGTTCAATAACTGACCAAAATGGTAAGTACTCACTTGCGGTATCTAGTCTAAAAGGTACAGTAGTTTTCTCATTTATAGGTTTTGAAAAAGCTGAGCTGCCTATTAATAAAAAAACTATAAATGCAGTTCTTCAAGAATCTGTACAAACATTATCTGAAGTAGTTGTTGTTGGCTATGGAACTACTAAAAGAGTAGATATTACAGGTGCCGTATCAAGTGTAAAATCAGATGCAGCTGAAGGTCGTGTTGTTTTTTCAATAGGTGATATTTTAAAAGGGAAAGTCAGTGGAGTCCGTGTGAGTTCATCAGATGGAGCTCCCGGTTCAGGGCAATCTATAAATATACGGGGTACAACTTCTCTAAGTGGCGATAGTAATCCATTGTATGTTATTGATGGTTTTTTGTCAGACAACATGTCTAATGTAAGTCCAGGTGATATTGAAACTATCGATATTTTAAAAGATGCTTCCTCTACAGCAATTTACGGATCAAGAGGTGCTAACGGAGTTATTTTAATTACTACAAAGAAAGGGAAAAAAAATCAACCTAAAATAAATTTTTACGCTTTAGGTGGAGTGCAAACAGCCACTAATTTACTTGACATGATGAATAGTGAAGAGTTTATTGATAAAAATTACTTCTTTTCATTAACATATGTTCCAAAAGCAAAATGGAAGCCAACTTCTTTTAAACCAGCGGCATACAATTTTTATCAAGATACGGAAGGAAATTATTATGTTATTTCGAAAAAAGCTGCTTATTCAGATTATTTTAATGGGGAAAGACAAATTGAATATAATACAGATTGGCAAAATGAAATGATGCGAGATGCTGCAATTCGTGACTATAGAATTGACATTAGTGGCGGTGGTGATAAAAACACATATGCAGTTATGTTGGGCTACAAGTATCAAGAAGGCATAATGATAAAAACAGATTATAAAAATTATTCAGCTCGTGCAAATTTTTCTCAGGAACTTTTAAGCAATTTGAATTTCAGACTAAACTCATCTATAGACAGAAATTTCAGGTCAGGTTTTGCAAATGGCACTGAAGGTGTTATATACAATACCCTCACTCAAGCACCAATCAGGCCTTCAAATTTCAGTCAGAATGACTTACTACCAGGAGAATCGTCAGCATCTCTATCTGTTGTGAATCCTGTATCGCAAGCTAATTTAATAACAAACAATATGAATAACTATTCATTTCTGACAAATGGTAGTTTGGATTACAATACTGGAAAATTTACAATAAGATTAACTGGAGGTTATTTCTTATTTGCTCAAACTGATGAACAGTATTATCCAAGTACTGTAGCTCAAGGATTGCCCTTTGGTGGTAGAGCATACATTGGTAACAGTAGTTCGGAACGATTAAATAATGAAAATACGATTACTTATTCTAATACATTTAACAATATTCATAAAGTAAACTTTCTTGTTGGTAATTCAGTTGAGCAAGTCAACTCTAAATGGCTTAATACTGAGAACAGAGGATTTGTATTAGAAGATTTAGGAATTTATGGTATAAGTCAAGGAACAAATCCACAGATACCAAATTCTACTATAATTAAACAAACAAATACTTCATTTTTTTCAAGGATAAATTATGATGTTGCTGATAAATATCTATTTAAATTTACCATGAGAGGAGATGGTGCATCCCGATTTGCAGCAAATAATAAATGGGGTTATTTCCCATCAGCTGCTGCTGCTTGGAAAATTTCACAAGAAGATTTCGTGAAAAATCTGAACATTTTTTCAAACCTCAAATTAAGATCTAGTTGGGGAATTAGTGGAAAACAATCTATTCCATCCTACCAATCACTCCCTACTGTTGGCACATGGAACGTAAGTATTGATGGAACATCTAACAGCCTGATTAGTTATTTTACCCGCATTGCAAATGAAAATTTAACATGGGAAAAAACTGAAGAATACAATATTGGGCTTGATGTAGGTCTATGGAAAGATAGGCTAAGCTTTAGTGTAGATGTTTACAATAGGTTAACAAGAGATTTATTATACTATGTGCCAATTCCTTCTTATACCGGATTTGACAATGCTCTTAAAAACACTGGAAAAATAGAAAATGAAGGAATAGAATTTAGCATAAATGCAAATCCTATAAAAACCAAAGATTTTAATTGGAATTTTAATTTTAATATAAGTCATAATGCTTCTAAAGTTTTAAAACTCGGTGATCAAAATTGGCAAGCAGTAGATGTTGGCTATTTAGGTGTTGGTCAAGGATATTTGCAAGAAGGATTACCAATTGGAAATTGGTATGGGTATAAAACGAATGGAATTTGGCAATCGCAGGCAGAAATCGACCAAGCTATAAAAGAAAAGAAATTGTTAGCTTCTGAAGGTATAAAACCTGGATATGTAAAATATGTTGACCTCAATAATGATGGTAAAAAAACTGCTGAGGACAGACAAATATTAGGAAATGGACAACCTCGTCTAACGGGTGGATTCTCAAATAATATTTCTTATAAAGGAATTTCTTTAGATTTTACATTGCAATATTCAGTAGGAAACAAAATCTACAATGCAAACAGATATAGACTTGAAAGTGGCTTTAGCTTTGATAATGCATTTGCTGAAACAGCTGACAGATGGAGACCAACGCTTTACAATTATGACCCTATAACAAAACAAACGGGCGATTTATTTATGGAAGGTAACTCTAGCAATCGATACCCCATTGCTATACAAGGTAAGAATGTTGATGAAGCTCCTATTGATTTATGGATTGAGGATGGTTCGTTTCTGAGATTAGCAGATGTAACATTTTCATACTCTTTACCAAAAAAAATTATTTCAAAAATGAATATGTCTAACCTTAAATTTTTTATTACCGGAAGCAACTTATTTATTTTAACAAAATACACGGGTTATGATCCAGAAGTAAATAACTCACAAGGTGCAGCTTCATTTTTAATGCCAGGTCTCGATTATTTCTCCTATCCTCGTGCGAGAACTATTTCCGCTGGAATTAATTTAACTCTTTAAAAATTATAAAAAATGAAAAATACAAGACCAATATATTTATCCTTCATCTTATCAATTTTATTTTTAGTGTCATGTGAGGATTTTTTAACCGAAAAACCATTGGATTTTCGAACAACAAATAATTTTTATGTAGATCAGGCAAGTCTCGATACAGGTCTTCTTGGAATTTATGAGAGATATTTCACATTATATAAAGCTTATGAACCATTTATTGGGGAATTAGGTACTGATGAAAGTGTAGCTCAGTATTATATGGAAGTGTTTAACCAATTCTATAAATATAAGATTACGGCAAATCATAATGTAATATCCAACTGGTACAATTATCATTATCAAATGATTGCAAGAGCTAACACAATAATAAACAGAGCACATAAAGTGCCAAATGTTTCAGAAAAGTATGCAAACACTGTTGTGGGTGAAGCAAAGGCATTAAGGGCTTGGGCATATTTCAGGTTGGCGCAATCATTGGGACCAGTTCCTTTAATTCTTGATGAAACCACCTCTGCGGATAATAATGTACCTAGAAGTCCATTAAAGGATGTGTATGCCGCTATCGTTTCAGACCTAGAATATGCAAGTCAAGACGGCATTCTTAATGCTTCAAAGTATCCAAATCAACCCGGAAGAATAACTCAGATTGCTGCCAAAGCAATGCTTGGAAAAGTTTATTTAACGATGGCATCTTCAAAAGAAGCAGGCGTAATTGATAAATTAATGAATAAAATTAATAAACCTGGCTATGGTTATGGTGGAATTACTGAAACTTCACAAGAATTATATATCAAGTCAGAACAAATCCTGGGCACTATAATTGGAAAAGCAAATCTTGAAAAAAAATATGGAGATGTTTTTTTAGTTGAGAAAAAGAACAATATATCAGAAAATTTATGGGAGCTTCAATTTGCCCCTTTAGCTCCATCAGGATCTTATTGGCTAAAAGTTTATGGTGTTATGAGTTACCCATTTCAATTTGAAAGGGACATGTACACAAACGGTTCTGGAGTTTGTCAAATTCACTATACAACTGATATGTGGGAATCATACAAAAATGGAGACACAAGAAGAGATTGGAATTTAGTGACTTACTATCTGGATTATAATCAAAAACCCGCCCCTATGAAACAATTTTTCGATCCACTTGAAGGTAGAACTGATGGTATTGTTCAGTCCTGGATGGGAATTACGAAATACAGATTTAATAATGGGGAATTAAAGGAAAAGATTCCTTATACTGATTGGGCAAATTTACCAATGAATTTTGCAGTTTTACGTTATTCGGATGTATTGTTGATGTATGCAGAGGCAAACCTGAAAGCTAATGGTGGAAATGCAACACAGTCAGGTGTAGATGCCATTAATCTGGTTCGAAACAGAGCCAGAGGTATAGATAACAAAGGAAATGCTATAAATGAAAGTGATACTCCTGAATTCAAAAATTACACAACAGCAACTCTTACATTTGAAAAAATTATTGAAGAAAGGAAACTTGAACTTTGCTTTGAAAGTATTCGTTGGTTCGACTTAGTAAGAACCGGCATGTTAATTCAAAAATATTTAGAGCCGAAAGTTGCAGGAGATTATGCACAAGGGTTAATAAATGAAGATAAATATTTATTTCCATTACCTCAAGCTCAAGTAGATAGATCTTCAAACAAAGATGGCTTTTTCCAAAACCCGGGTTATTAAAAAACAAGTTAAATATAAATAAAAACAAAAATCAATTATTAACAACAAAAAATCAATTATTAACAACAAAAAATCAATTATTATGAAAAAAACTATTTTAACATTAGTATGCATGTTCTTTGTAACTTCAATTTTTGCAAAGACATGGATTGTAAGAACAACAGCAGGGCCAGGAGTGGATTTCACTTCAATTAAAAGTGCAATAGACGACCCATCAGTTGTGGATGGAGACATTTTAGATGTAATGGGTGATTTTGCTACTGAGCAAATAACACTTTCAAAAGAGATTACTATTAAGGGGAATGGCCGTGTAAATACAATAATCAGATCGGCAGGCACAAACCGTATATTTGTGAGCTACAATAACCTGAAGAAATTCACAATTCAGGATTTAACAATTCAGGGTGGAGCTCAATCAACTGAACCCGGAGCTGGCTTTTTTGTATATTTGGCACCTGAATGTACTTTCGACAATGTTCTCTTTAAAGACATCAATACCACTAGTAATGGTGGAGCTATTCTCATACAAAACACATTAAAATTTACTATTAAGAACTGTGAATTTGTCAATAATAAAGCAAGAGTAGGTGGTTCCATATTCTTTACAAATATTGGTGGGGTTGGATTGATTGAAAACAGCACCTTTGAACGCAATGGAGCTTCTAATAGTGGTTGGGGTGATGCTATTATTTTGGATAACGGTAGTGCTGTTGGAGATGAATTAAAAATTCAGAATTGTACTTTCTTTAAAAATGGCATAGATAACGTTGGCGGCTTTGGAGGAGCTATCGCTATTAATTATGGAAATATCAAATTAAGTATAGTGAATAACACTTTTGCATCCAACAAAGAAAATGATAATGTAGGGACTTTATTTTTAATCCCTAATAGTGGTTGGCCAAACCAACTTAACTATATTGGAAACTTATTTTATGAAAGTCGTGGTATTATTATTCCTGATGGTTATCCAAAACCTGCTAAAGTAGCATACAATCTTTCTACAAATTCTATTAACGTACAGGAAGGAATTGCCCATATTGACTATGATCCTACAACTAATATTGGTAGTTGTGTTGCTGGAACTGATTTAAAAGTAGAATTAAATGCCGGAGTGCCTTTACTAAAAGACAACGGTGGAAAAGTAAGAACAATTAAATTACTTGGAACTACTTATGAAGATAATCTAGCTATAGAGTTCATTGCAGAACCTATTGGAACTACATATGATGCAAGAGGAGCTGTACGCAAAACAGCTGGATTTCAGGATTGTGGTGCATACGAAGTAGGAGCTTCATTAGGCAACAAACAATTTAAAACTACTAAACTTACTGTTGGATTTAATTCCTCTACTTCTAGTCTTATATTTTCTGAAAAAATTAGTGGACATATTCAAATTTATGATTTGACAGGCAGATCATTAATAAACATTCCTGCATTTAATGCAAATACACTTAATGTTTCAGAATTATCGAATGGAATATATCTATTAAGGGTAAAAGATAATAATGGCGCAATTAATTCTGCTAAAATTATTGTTCAAAAATAAAACCAAATCACATCACGCTACATATGAGTATGTGGCGTGATAATTTTATCTATTGAATTTAAATTATAAAAAAAATGAAAGTCACAAAAACTATAATTTTAATTTCATTGATATTATGTGCAAAATCATTTGCTCAGACTTCGTCTGTGACAAGTATTAATTATCTGCCTAAAACTCCGGCATATTCGGAAAATGTTTCATCTTTTAGTTATGAAGGTGTTTCTCAGGGTGTAAGATTGGCCGCAGTATCATTACAAGGATTAGTTAACAGGGATACTGCTAGAATCTATTTAAACGAGAGAAATTCTAGTTGGCTTTTAGATTTTTACAAGCAGCAAGGCATAGTAAAAAAGGATTCAGTTTATACAAATATTTATACCTTACTTAAAAGTTTTAAACAGTATTTTAAAGGAGCTGTTGTTATAGATCCAACAAAAGGTTTTACTGTAAATTTAGCGAGCAATATTGCAGGCGTTGAAGATCGTGTTATAATAACACCTGATATGCTTACCTTATTCAAACGGCATTTAGGTTCGACGATTGATATTAAAGACTTAAGAACTTATAACTTCACAGATGAATTATCTGCATACACATGGTATGAGCAAAATATACTTCCTTTGCAACCTAAAACTGTGCTATCAGTAGCAGATCATTATTTTATGCACGATGTATATCGTGATTATTTAATTCAGCACAAAATACCAACTTTTTGGTTGCCAGGGCCTAAAGATGTAGACTATAATCTAGCTCTTCAAAATAAAATTATTAATTTAATGAATTCAACACCTCCAAACATACCTGTTTTAGGGTTTTGGCCTGGCGTTGATGATAGTGGGAATGCTACCGGTTATGAAGAATATGCAGGTGTTAAACTTGCGGGGAGATATGGTAAGTTCACATTGGTAAACACTTGGGTAGGAAATTATAGTTTTCATTCGGCTATTAACGGTCAACAAACTACATATAAACAAGTTAAGGCAAGAGAAAAGACATTCAGAACTTATAATCCTACAAAAAAGTACGTTGCGCTAGTAATGACTGAAAGTGGTGATTCTCCTGCTTATTTACAATATGGGTTAAATCAACGTCAATGGAGTGATCCGTTTAGAGGACAAGTCCCTATTAGTTATGGTATTACACCATCAATTCGATTCTTGTTACCAGGGTTAACTAAATATTTATATGATACGGCAACAGAAAATGATTTCTTCTTTTGCTCAATTTCTGGAGCAGGATATTGTTACCCTTTTGAAGGATATTGTGATTCGACTGCTGATCCTGCAAAAAACAAGAGAGATTATTTTAACATGACTGCTGAGAATATGAGTATTCTTGATCTTGACATGTTAGGCATATACACACACCCAGGTTCTAAATGGTCGTTATCTGACAGAGATTTAGCCAAAACTTATATTGAGCCAATGAAAGGATTAAAATCAATTATTTCTGGTATGCATCGTGTTGGTTATACAGGTGCAAATGGTAATGAAATTCTTGACAGTAATGTTACAGTGCATCATACTTTGACATTTTGGCCTCCGATTGATTATGCATGGGACGATACAACAAAAGATCAATCAGCTGTTAATTTTCTGGAAAACGAAATAAAAACATACGGAGCAGGAGGTAATTTCATTCAGGCTATGTTCTATAGCTGGATTTATGGCCCACGAAGACTGAAACAGCTAAAGGACAAAATGGAACCTCAGGGATATGAATTTGTAACACTCAACGAATTTGATTATTTGTGTCGTGTTGCTAATAACTGGAAGCAAATTAACACTACATTAGGAGTTGAATCCTTTAAAAATGATGAAATTTTAAATTGTTTTCCGAATCCAAGCACGGGAACTATTTTTTTTTCGAAACCATTAAACGGTGAAGTAAATTGCTACAACATAGCTGGCAAACTCGTGAAAAGCTTTAATGGGCAAAATATCGAAAAAATTGATTTAAAATCCTGTGGAAAAGGAATTTATTTTGTAAAAACACCTAACAATCTTACTTTTAAAATTATTATCCTGTAATTATGTATCAATTTGATAAACGTATTGTCATGACATTGGATGCTGGGGGAACAAACTTTGTTTTCTCAGCTATACAAGCAAATCAGCTAGTGGTATCTCCCATTAGCTTGCCGTCTAATGCTGACAACTTAGATAAATGTCTGGAAACATTTATTTTCGGATTCACCACAGTTATTAATGAATTGTCTGAAGCTCCTGTTGCAATTAGTTTTGCATTTCCTGGTCCGGCAGATTATGTAAATGGAGTTATTGGAGATTTGCCAAATCTGAAAGCTTTCAGGGGAGGTATTGCTTTAGGTCCTTTTCTTGAAAATAAATTCAATATCCCTGTTTTTATAAATAACGATGGAGATCTTTTTGCATATGGTGAAGCAATTGCCGGTGTACTTCCTGAAATAAATCAGAAATTCTCCGATTCAGGAAGCCCTAGAAGGTATAAGAATTTACTTGGTGTAACTTTTGGAACTGGTTTTGGTGGTGGTATAGTAATAAATGGCAACCTTCATATAGGTGATAATGGTTCAGGTGGAGATTTATGGATGTTTAGACATAAAAAATTTAGAGATTGCATTACCGAAGAAAGTGTTGGAATTTCCGCATTAAAAAGAATGTATGCCGAATTTTCAGGTGATTTTCAATCTGACTTAACGCCAAAAGATATATTTGATATAGCCGAAGAAGTAAAAAAAGGTAATAAAGATGCGGCTTTACGGACATTTGCTGAAATGGGTGAAGAAGCAGGAGATACCATTGCACATGCAGTATCATTAGTTGACGGACTGGTAGTTATAGGAGGAGGATTGATGGGTGCAGCTAAGTATTTTATGCCATCGCTTATGAATGAGTTAAATGGCAACATAAGAAAATTAAATGGCGAGTCATTTCCAAGACTTGAAATGACAGCTTATAATTTGGTTGTAGAAAATGACCTAAATTTATTTCTTAAAGGAAGTTCGACGTTTGTCAATGTTCTCGGTTCTGACAAAAAGGTAAATTATAACTCAGAAAAGCGAATTGGCATAGCTATTTCTAAACTAGGAACATCAAAAGCTATAGCATTAGGCGCTTATGCATTTGCTCTTCACGCACTAGATTTAAATGAGTAGAAAAAATATTCATTAACAGATTGGAAATTAAAATAAAAACACACTAACAAATAAAGGAATGAAAAGAATATATCTACAAGTATTAATTTGGTTATTTTGCGTACAGGGTTATAGTGGCAATAAGAATTTAAAAGTAATCTGGTCTATAGGAAAAGCTGATAAATCGGCTTCAGAATTTGCACTATTTCCGAACGGATATAAGAAATTTATCGAAAATGATTTTGGCTACGAAGATAAATTTTATTTAATCGGACATTCAAACGAAAAAAAAGATTTCCCATATGTATTACCTGGCCCTGCTGACACATGGGGTGGAACATGGCCAACTTCAGGCTGGCGCACCAATCAGGTAAACATACTCTTTGGAATTGATAAAATAGACAATAAAAAAAATTATAAACTGATTGTAAAACTTACAGATTATGCAAAAAAGTTTTTGCCTCTTGTGAAAATTTCTATCAACAATCAGGATTATAAAATTCAACTCAAAGCAAACGGATATGACGTTTTATCACAACCCTATCCTCGTCAAGATGAACCAGATATTGATACTGCATCCTTAGTTGGTAATTTAACAAATGCAACTAACGAAACCATTGAAATACCTATTGATAAGACCACATTGAAAACGGGAGGTAATAGTGTGACAATTACAGTATTAGAAGGTTCCTGGATATTATTTGATCAGATTAAACTTGAAGGAGATTCATCGATTAAGCTAAAGAAAACTAGTTCTGCCTTCGTACGTAACGTTGCGGCAGCAAATTACGAGCTAAATGATAACAGCAAAAGAGTACAACCACTTTTGGTAAGCGTGGAGCATTTAAGTAATTTGCCTATACTAAGTGTACTATTAGATGGAAAGATTATTTTTAATGAAAAAATGGAAAAAGGGCATTATGAATTTGAAGCACCAATGCCGGCAGTGGAGAAAACAATCAAAAGTAAATACGAGGTATTAATTGATGGAAAACTAGTTGATAGTGGCGTTGTCCTACGGACAAAAAAAACATTACAAACATTAGCCGATTATGTGGATACCCGTATTGGAACCGCTCACTCTCGCTGGATGATTGCTCCCGGTCCGTGGATGCCATTTAGTATGGTGAAAATGAGTCCTGATAATCAAAATTCAGGATGGCAAGCCGGTTATCAGCCATCGTACGAAAGCGTCGGAACTTTCAGCCATATTCACGAATGGACATTAGGTGGTTTGGGAATTTTTGCAACAAATGGACCTTTAAAAACCAAAATTGGAGACGAACTTAAACCAAACTCCGGATATCGTTCAAGTATAGACAAAAGAAGTGAAGAAGCACCTATAGGCTATTACAAAGTGCAACTTAAAGACTATGACATTAAAGCTGAAGTTACAGCTACTACTCGTTGCGGTTTCGAACGTTTTACATTTCCGTCCAAAAGTGATAGTTCACGAGTTTTGATAGACTTACACATTCCTTCAGAATATGATTATCAATTGAAAGACATCTACCTAAAAAAGATAAATGATTATAAAATTGAAGGTTATGCCCATGAGTTTGCAGCACAGGTTTGGAGTAATGATGCCGAACAGGATTACACCGTACATTTTGTAATAGAATTTGATAAACCAATTAAAAATATGGGTGGGTGGATCAATGATAATGTCCAGTATGGGAATGAATTCAAAGCAAAAGATATTCAGAATGCGGGGCTTTTTATAGAGTTCGATACTGAAAAATATCCGGTTGTTCAAGTTCGTTCAGGTATTTCGTTGGTTAGTATTGCTAATGCTGAATTGAATTTAGAGTCGGAAATTAGCACCCCTTTTGGCTGGAATTTTGATGCCATCAGACAAAATCAATTAAGTGTATGGAACGACATCTTTAATCGGGTGAAAGTAACTACTACTAACCGCACCGAAAAGGTTCGCTTTTACAATTCAATGTATCGTTCTATTTGCAGTCGCAATACTTGGAGCGACCTAAATGGCGAGTGGCGTGGAACAGATGGTAAGATTCAAAAATTAAAAAATGCTGACGATGTTGCACTAGGTTGCGATGCCTTTTGGAATTCGTTTTGGAATCTGAATCAAATGTGGAATTTAGTTACACCCGAATGGAGCAACCGATGGGTTAACTCACAGTTGGCTATGTATGACGCTTATGGATGGCTGGCCAAAGGTCCGGCAGGAATGAACTACATACCAGTAATGGTTGCCGAGCATGAAATTCCAATGATTGTAGGGGCCTATCAAATGGGAATTCGCGGTTTTGACGCAAATAAAGCACTTGAGGCAGCTGTAAAAATGCAAACAACTCCAGCACAAAAAGTTTTTACCGGATTTGCAGGAAATAGAGATTTAGTTGAATATATGAAACACAAATATGTTCCTTCAGATAAAGGTCGTTTTTCAAACTCTATGGAGTATTCTTATGATGATTGGACTGTTGGTCAATTTGCTAAATCACTAGGAAGAACTGACATATACAATACATTTAATGATCGTGGATATTGGTGGAAAAACACAATTGATAGTGCAGGTTATTGCCATATGAAATTGAGTAATGGTGAATGGGTGGAAAATTTCGATGCATTTCGTACAGGTGCAAATGAACAATATGTTGAAGCTAATGCATGGCAAATGACTTTTTTTGTTCCTCAGGATGTTCCTGCATTGGCAAATCTTATTGGTAAACAAAAATTTATAGACAGATTGGAATGGGGTTTTGAACAAAGTGCTCCTTGGCGTTATAATGGTATGAACGATCAATATTGGGATTACCCTGTAATGCAAGGCAACCAGCAATCCATGCACTTTGCTTACATGTTTAACTGGGTTGGCAAACCGTGGTCTACTCAAAAATGGAGCCGTTCGATACTGGAACGTTACTATGGTGCTGGAATTGCAAATGCATACCTAGGCGACGAAGACCAGGGACAGATGAGTGCTTGGTTGGTTATGACAGCAATAGGGTTGTTTCAAACAGATGGTGGATGTAATGAAAATCCAGTATATGAAATCGGAAGTCCGTTGTTTCAAAAGGTTGAAATTGATCTCGGACATAGGTTTGGACGTGGAGGTAAGTTCACTATCGAGGCTCATAATAGCTCACGAAATAACATCTACGTTCAAAGTGCTATATTAAATGGTAAAAAGCTTGATTCGTGCATATTCCCCGCCAGTGAACTTCTGAAAGGTGGAGAACTGATTCTTGTAATGGGAGAAACACCAAATAAACTTTGGGGTTTAATTAATGTTAATCAGTAATCACATTTATTATTTATTAATTTACAAGTACAAAAACGTGAAAAAAACACAATTAGTTTTCCTCCTTATTTTAGGAGTGCTTTGGGGATGTTCACAGCAAGAACAAGAATTAGACTTAAAATCAGTCAATAAAAAAAACGTTAATCAGAAAGTCGGTGACCCCACTAACGAGAATGTTTTAGCAAAATCGTTATTGTATACTCAGTGGGAAACTGTTCCATCCATAATGAGTAGAAATTATGGAGAATTGAGGAATGCCGTAGTGTATCATTTGGACAACAAATGTAACGAATCAGTAACCTATTTAGGTAGTTTGAGCGACTACGATTTAGTTTGGCGAGGAGCCTTAACTTATAAGTTCCTATTGGATGCGGGCATACGTACTTCGGCAGAATTACTTAACATGTCGCTTGGCGACTACCTTAATTGCATTATTGTTGAAAACAACCTGCATACAAGTTATAGTATTGCTCAACTACAAGGTTTTTCAGTACAAAAAAATCTTAATATCGCCTACAATTGGTGGTTTTATCAGAATACATCAATTAAAAACAAGATTGATAAATTGAACAATGTTTCAAATTCGAGCCCAATTTTTGATATAAAAGAGAATCGAAATCTGTCGATGCAATGTTTAAAGATTATAAAAGCAAACGAGACTTATACCTATCTAGGTGTCTATCATAATACTGTTGGTGCTAATCATTACAAATTATATCTTGCGGGAAGCAATGATCTTCAAAATTGGACATTTATTTCAGATTTGGGTGACCGTTCACACCAGGGTGATATTAAAAAATGGGGTAATGGCTATGTGCTTGCAAACGAGCAGGATCCTGTGTTTGGGTCTAATAATATTCGTGTTCGATATTACAGTTCATATGCAAATTTGATAGCAAACAATGCATCAAATGATAAGTCAATTACCCGTAATTTCTCTACAACCGCCGAAGGGACTCCAGATATTCGTGTTATTGAGGGTTCAACACCCTCTGATTCACACATTGTAATTGGATTCCATTATTTTGAAAATGGCGTAAGAGATCAACAAGCCATTGGAATTCTTTACCATTTCACAAGTTGGAGAGCTTGGAAAGATGAAATTTCAAACACGAACATACAATCAATGGGATATAATGGTAACATTGGAGGCCGATCCTCGTTCTCTCATTCTGGTGATTTCGTATTTCAAGAAGCTCAACAGACTTCTAACGATTGGAGTAGTTGGAGATTACTACTCGGTAATGGTGCATTTTACTATTCACTTAATATGGTGACGCCTTTAGGGTCAATTTCCTATGCAAATCCTGGAATTGGGTCAATAGGAAATAATCAATTTGTCGTAACCAGTTTTATGCCGACCGAAGGTAATCAAAACGGAGAAATAGGTGAATTGAAATATAATGTTCAATTTTGATAATGTTACAATCAGTAATAAATCTTACAATAACTTCTCACATTTTTATGTGAGAAGTTATTAAAAAACATTTCATTTTAAATATAACACTTATAGGTATAGGCGTTTAGGCCGCCCAAAAACGAAAATAGTATTACCTTTGTCAAATGAGTACAAGGGAGAAATTTATAGGTGTGAATTCAATAACATTTAACAAGCGATTTAAGGAAGATGCAGA
>NZ_JBIKRX010000056.1:0-20876 GCF_044348915.1 Flavobacterium sp.
TTTAGATACAATAGAAGGTCAAATATGGGGACAATCTTCGATGTGTTAATGAAAAAGATGGTGAAATTTGAATAAATATCAATAAAATCAATAGATAACAAGGGTGCTCTAAGCGCCTATACCTATACAAAAAAATCCCGTCTCTTTAAAAGAAACGGGATTTCAAATATAAACTAAACAGCTATTATGCTAGCATCGTCACTGGGTTTTCAATATATTGTTTCAAGGTTTGCAAGAACTGCGCTCCGGTTGCCCCGTCGATAGTTCTGTGATCGCAAGCTAGAGATAACATCATTGTGTTTCCTACCACTATTTGTCCATTTTTTACCACTGGTTTTTCTACAATCGCTCCCACGGATAGGATGGCAGAATTTGGTTGGTTTATGATAGAGTTGAATTCAGTAATTCCAAACATTCCAAGGTTAGAAATAGTAAAAGTACTTCCTTCCATTTCGGTAGGTAATAATTTTTTGTTTTTCGCTCTTCCTGCTAGGTCTCTTACGCTTGCTCCAATTTGAGATAAACTCATACCATCTGTAAAAGGTAATACTGGAACAACCAATCCGTCTTCAACAGCAACAGCAACACCAATATTCACGTGATAGTTGATGATTATTGATTCAGCAGTCCATTGAGAATTGATTTTTGGGTGTTTTTTCAAAGCCAATGCGGAGGCTTTAATGACCATATCGTTAAAAGAAACTTTGGTATCCGGCACGCTGTTGATAATTGCTCTTGATTTCATTGCTTCGTCCATTGTTACCTCAATCACCAAGTTGTAATGTGGTGCAGTGAATAAAGATTCTGCCAAACGTTTTGCAATGATTTTACGCATTGTAGAGTTTTTAATCTCTTCAGTGGCAACTTGTCCTACTGGAACATAAGGTTTAGCAACTGGTGAAGCAGCTTCTGATTTTGCAGGAGCAACTTCCTGAGGTCTGCTATCTGCTACCTGCGGACTGCTCGCTGGGGTAAAGTTCTCCACATCACTTTTGGTGATACGTCCATTTTCTCCTGAACCTTTTACTTGTGATAATTGAATTCCTTTTTCGCTGGCAATTTTCTTTGCCAAAGGCGAAGCTAAAATTCTTTGACCGTCAGCTGGTGCTTCTTGAACGACTGGAGCAGCAGTTTGTGCAACTGGTGCGGCTTTTGCTTCTTCAGTTGCAACAGCTACAGGTGCAATTCCTCCACTGGCAATAATTCCACTAACATCTGTTCCTGCAGGGCCAATGATAGCTAATAAACTATCAATTGGAGCAGTTTCTCCTTCTTGAATTCCGATGTATAATAATGTTCCTTCGTTGAATGATTCGAATTCCATTGTTGCTTTATCCGTTTCTATTTCGGCAAGCATATCGCCTTCGGATACTTTATCACCTACTTTTTTCAACCAAGTAGCTACAGTTCCTTCAGTCATTGTGTCGCTCAAACGGGGCATTGTCACTACGACAACTCCTGCTGGTAGAGCTGTTGAAGTTGCTGCTGCTGGAGCGGCAGTTTCTTCTTTTTTAGCTTCAACTGGAGCTTCTGCTTTTGGTGCAGCTCCATCACCGCTAATTAAAGCTGAAATATCTTCGCCTTCGGTTCCGATAATTGCTAACAACGAGTCGATGGGCGCAGTTTCGCCTGCTTGAATACCAATATATAAAAGAGTTCCTTCGTTGAAAGACTCAAATTCCATTGTTGCTTTGTCAGTTTCAATTTCTGCTAGCATATCGCCTTCGCTTACTTTATCACCTACTTTTTTTAACCAAGTAGCCACCGTTCCTTCAGTCATTGTATCACTCAAGCGGGGCATTGTAATAATTGTTGCCATAATTGATTTATAATTTATGAGGAGTGAATGGATAGTTTTCTTGTTCGTATACTACATCGTATAGCTGTTGAATTTCTGGATAAGGAGATTCTTCAGCGAATGTCACGCATTCGTCAATTAAATCTTTTACTCTTTGATCGATGGCTTCAATTTCTTCTTCGGTAGCATATTTTTGGTCCTTAATTACATCTAAAACTTGTGTAATAGGGTCGATTTTTTTGTACTCTTCTACTTCTTCTTTCGAACGGTATAATTGTGCATCCGACATAGAGTGTCCTCTATAACGGTATGTTTTCATTTCTAGGAATGTTGGTCCGCCATTGTTTCTTGCTCTGTTGATTGCTTCACTCATCGCTTCTGCAACTTTTACAGGATTCATTCCGTCAACGGGTCCGCAAGGCATTTCATATCCTAGACCTAGTTTCCAAATATCAGGGTGATTTGCAGTTCTTTCTACCGAAGTCCCCATGGCATATCCGTTGTTTTCAACTATAAATACAACGGGTAAGTTCCATAGCATCGCCATATTGAAGGCTTCATGAAGAGAACCTTGTCTAGAAGCACCATCTCCAAAATAAGTCAAAGTTACTCCGCCTGTATTGTTGTATTTATCTCCAAAAGCAATACCAGCTCCTAATGGAATTTGGCCACCTACAATTCCGTGACCTCCATAAAATCCATGTTCTTTTGAAAAAATGTGCATAGAACCACCCATCCCTTTTGAGGTTCCCGTTGCTTTTCCTAAAAGTTCCGCCATCACACGTCTTGGATCTACACCCATTCCGATAGGTTGAACGTGATTTCGGTATGCGGTAATCATTTTGTCTTTTGACAAGTCCATAGCGTGTAAAGCACCTGCTAAAACTGCTTCTTGACCATTATATAAATGTAGAAATCCTCTAACTTTTTGTTGAATGTACAAGGCTGCAAGTTTGTCTTCAAACTTTCTCCAAAGTAGCATGTCCTCATACCATTTTAAATAAACTTCTTTTGTAACTTCTTTCATTTGAATTGTTTCTTTAGCAATTATTAGCTGTGTTCATATATTGTAATTGAAAACAATTAGGGTTTTGTACCCTATATTGACTCCCGAGAGATCGGGATGCAAAAATAGCATATTCTAAGGAAGTAGTAAAATTAAAAATACACTTTTAGTATATATTTTGTTTTTTTAAAGAAATTTTTTATCAAACATAAACGGCAAAAGGTTTTTCAGGGAGTCCGATTTGTAAATTTGGCCCATTTCGCCCATAAAATAAATTTCGATTGGTGAGTCTTGTTTGATCTCATATTCGGCAAGGGATTGACGGCAAGAACCGCAAGGAGGAATTGGCGCGGTTGTTTGATTGGTGTCAGAAGCAGCGGTTATGGCCATTTTCAAAATTTTAGCATCAGGATAATTGGCTCCTGCATAAAAAACAGCCACTCGTTCTGCGCAAAGTCCTGAAGGATAGGCAGCGTTTTCTTGGTTTGAACCCAAAACTATTTTTCCGTTATCTAAAAGTAAAGCTGCTCCAACTCTAAATTTTGAGTAAGGAGCATAGGCATTTTTTCTTATTCCGACAGCCTGGTCCATAAGATTTTGAATGTCGGTCGGCAATTCGGTGACAGATTCAAAAACTGAAAATCGGGTTGAAATGATAATGTCGTTCATTGCTATTATTGGAAAAAAAATCCAAACTTCATAGAAATTTGGATTTAGTATTTTTTGTTACTGATTAATACTCATCGTATTTGTCTCCGAAATTGAAAGTAAGTGAGAATCGCAAAGTATTTTCTAGTGGATTTCTAACTTTCGATGTTGAAAACAGATAGGAAACATCCACTTTGACTACGTTGTACTTGAAACCTGCTCCAAGAGAGAAAAATTGTCTTGCCCCTTTATCCGGATTTTCGTGAAAGTAACCTGCGCGTAATGCAAAAGAGTCTTGGTATAAATATTCAGCACCTGCGGAATAAGTTATTTCTTTTAATTCTTCGCTGAATCCGCCGGGAGCGTCAGAAAAAGATTGAGTTACGCCTTCAAACCAACCAATACTTTGATAATTTTCGTTATTTTGGTTTCTTTCTTCTGTAGTAATTGTTCCATCTCCATTCAAATCGGGGTCTTGCGGTGTTGGTACTAATAGTTTACTCACTTCTACATTCAAAGCAACTTTATTATAGTCGTCAAGAATAAAGTCGAATCCACCTCCTAATTTCATATTGGCAGGTAGGAAGTTTGTGCTAGACTGCGTATTGTCATAACTCATTTTTGGACCTAAGTTTTGAATATTAAATCCAGCTCTCCATCTTCCATTAAAATCGTTGAATGATAATTCTTCTGTTTGGAAAAAACCTGCAACATCAACGGCAAATGAACTTGCAGATGAAGCATCACCTATATCTGAAGCTACTTTTAAATTAGAATTGATAAAACGCGCACCAACAGCCATCGAGAATTTTTCGCTCAATTTTAAGGAATATGAACCGTCAAAAGCAAATTCATTTGGAGATACGGTTCTTGGGATTTCGTTTGGATCACCAGTCTCACGTAATTCAATATCTCCTAATCCAAAGAATCGAAAGCTACCAGCAAAGGCGCTTTTTTCGTTGATTCTGTTATAATAGTTAAGTTGTCCTAGCGAAATGTCGTTGACCAAATCGGTAAGATAAGGAGTGTAACTTATTGAAAAACCTGTTTTGTCTATAGCAAAGGCATATTTTGCAGGGTTCCATTGTTGTGAAAAAGAATCGGCTGACGAAGCTACTCCGTTATCGGCCATACCTGCAGATCTAGCATCTGCACTTATTAATAAAAATGGGACTGCAGTTGTAATGACATTTTCCTGTGCTTTTACTATTGTTAAGGAAAACAAGCACACAAAAAGTAAAGAAATTTTTCTCATTGGTTTTAAATAATAATTGGACAAATATAGTATTTTATTAAAGTATTACAAGTTTTTCAATTTTTTCCGCTTTCGAATTTGTTAGGTTCGATTTCACGGTTAGTTTATATACATAAACCCCTTTTCCTATTCTATTTCCAAAATCATCTTTACCGTCCCAACTGATCTCTTTTGAGAGAAAACCCTCGGTTGTGATGATTTGGTTTCGTGTCCAAACCACTTTTCCAGTTATTGTAATCACCTGAACTTGAACTTCTAGAGGTTCGAATGGTCTGTTGTGCGAAAACCAGAACTCAGTATAGTTTACAAATGGATTAGGATAATTTAACACGTTTGTCAATGCTATTGATGCGTTTCCAACTACTACAAACTGAATTTCGGCAGTAATAGGATTGTTGTAAACATCCCAAGCCTTAAAAGTTATAGTGTGCAAACCGGCTGCTAAATTTCTCAAAGGAAATCGTAAAGTTCCTTTGGTAAAATCGTTCAGAGTGGTTTGATAATAATCGTTTAAAATATAAGGATTATCAACGTCTCCGTCTAATATTGCTACTATATCGTGACCAATTCCACTAGCCGTATTGATTCCGCTTTCATCTTCAAGGTTTGCAACTAGAAATGGAGATTCGTTTGTGGTTCCGCCAGAGACAAAAGTTTCATCATTCATATATAACTTCACTCTTGGATTAATATTGTCCACTACTGCATTTTCATTTATTCCGCCCACTTTTATACTCGTATCAAAACCCGCTTGATTCTCGAATAGTTGATTTTTTTTGGCATAAAAACTAATTTTCCCATTAGATACGGGAACTCGAATATCTCTAGGCACTATGAAGCTAAATTCAAATTGTCCATTGGTTATAGAGGCATTTCCTCTAAAAATGGTCTCTCCTAATTCATTGAAAGACATCGTAGGACTGTTCCCATCATTGTTTAAAGTGGTGCGAGTTATAAACTTATCGAAAATGGCAGTTGACAATTCTCCGTTATAATTTGTTATTGGAATATTATTTTCATCTGTTATTTCGCCTGTTATTTTCATTTTTGCCAATGATTTAAAATCAGCAATAGGTTGCGTAACAGGAACGTCATTTACTTTGGTCAGCCTAATTTTTGGTTTGGCGATCGCAAGCATTAAGGCAGGGTCACCAAGGTAAAAAACTACATTGGTAGATGAGTTTGGATTGCTGTTTTTTGAAATCCTTAGCGCTTCAGCTATTGAGGTGTAATTATTAGAGCCGTAAGCAAATAAGTTCTTGGCAAAAACATCATTGAAATTTTCTGCGCTAAATTGTCCTATTGAACGAATGGTGGTTATCATAGAAATCGCCCCGCCCTTTGGGTTCCAATAAGTGAATTCGCCAGCGGTTGCTTTTGACGGGTTGTCAAATCTTGAAAAATCACAGGTAATAGTTATAAACAATGGGTATTTATACTGGTTGCTAAGATTCTGTCCGTCTGATTTTTCCCAAAGACGCTCGCTTGCTAGTCCGTCCTCACCACCGTGTCCTAAATAATTTACTACAAGAGCTCCTTTTTCGAAAGCGCTGAACAAATCGGTTCTGGCTTTGGGATAGCGAGACCCACCTGCTGATGCTTCTTGAACGTACGAGTCTAGCAATACTTTATTAACATTCAAAAAAGGTTTTTCAGATGTAATCTTATCAGCCAAGATATTTTGCCTGTTTTGTAAACTTGTGTCCGATGATTTATCGGAATCATCACTAACCATCACATAATTATTTCTCCAAGAGCCGTATGATTTTACGTCATGATATTCAATCACTTTATTAACCATTTCCTCGGCTTTTGAGCTGCTATCGTTAATCATTCTGCCAACCGCAATGTCAATACCTCCAAAGAAACCGCCGATATTTCCTTCGGTCAAGTCCATCAATCCATAAAAATCATCAGAAGCATAGGAAGATTCCCCGTCGGAATTGCTGTTTAAAGAATGGTATATAGGTACAATATTGGTGTTGTTAGGCGTTTTGTTTTTATAATCATAAGAAGCATCGCCAAAAAGGTTGATGTATTTTATCCTTTTGTCAGGGGCAGATGCATTTTGATAAATGTATTTGATGCAATTTCTTATTGCAGCAATGTCTTGTTTGCCAGATGAAAACTCCTGATAGATGGACTCAAGAGTAATTACTTTGACGTTTAAATTGGAATAGGAACGGTGAAAATTAGCCAATTTATCGGCTTGTGATGCCAAGAATGCGGGGGTAACAATCACATAATCGATATCTTGAAATTGGCCTTGGGCGTTTTTGAAAAGAGTGCCTTTTAGGTTTTGATTGGTTATTTTTGTTTTGCTCGTTTTCAACGGAGTGTAATAATCTGATTGGTCAATAGCAACATATTTTCGAAGTTGACCTAAATTTGCTTTAAAAGAAAACGAGGCTTGACCTGAATTTTCTAATTTGCTGACATTATATAGGTCTGTTACATCCCAAATTTGTGAAATCCCATTGGCGTTTGAAACTTCATAACTCACAATCCCCAAACTAGCAGATGATAAGTCGTATTGAAAGAGAAATTGTTTGCCATAACCCTGTATTTTTCTCTTGGCTATGAGCATAATTTTATCTAAGTACCCTTTTGAACCTGGAACTCCATTGTTATTATATGATAATTTTATTTTTACATTATCTGCAGCTGGAAAACTTGCATTGCCTGGCAAAGAGGCAGCATTGAATAAAACCCCAGAATATTGTACTAAGGCGGGGAAGGACATAGTGCCAATGTCTAGTCCATTTGCTGATGCTTTAAATGTGGTTGGCGTATAGGCTACAGATGCGGTGTTGAGCCTTATTTTTATAGGTGTTGATGTGTCAACATTGGGAAAATTAAACGAAAATTCTTGGTCTTGATTGATGTCAAACACTTCTCCAAACCATTGTCTTCCCAGTTTTCCAATATTTGTCAAATCTACTTCGTAAAATTGATGGTCGTCAAATGTGTTTAAAGTAATGGTACTGCTTCCGCTTGGCTGTGTCATCGTCGCAATTCTTTTTCCATCATTACCTTGGGTTGTTATATAATAATAGGACTTAGTATCATATAGATTAATGTTGGTTTGACTTTCATCGCTCCAAGTGTCGATACCCTCAGCATAAAACAAGATGTAATCTTCGTTATTAAAAGTACCATCGCTTTCGCCAACAATCTGAATGGCATTTTCAGTTAGGTCGGCCGGATAAAAAGTGGCGTTTGAGAGAGGGAGCATTCTGCCGCCGTTACCATAAATTTTTAATTTCCTTGGATCAATACCATTCATATTGATGCCTAATTGTTGTAAAAAACCTCTTGAAATTTTGTACACGCCTGATTTTTCAACATAAAACTGATACCAATCGCCGGTTGCTAAAATTGAATTGGAAATTGCTGTAGTGGCTTTGGTTTGCGAAATTCTCGACGCGGTATTGCTGCTTAAAGAAAAGGAAAAGGATTTAATTCGCTTGTATCCAAAGTCGTCTTTTACAATTGGGGAAAGATAAAGAAAAGCTTGTTTTATGTCTCTTGACTCATTTATTTTTATGGTTGCAGCAGGTGTTTTTGGAATACTTAATGGGTCTAAATCGCCAAGTTGAGTTTCGTTGATTGACTCATAAATTATGTTCGTTAGTTGTACGCTGTTTCCGGATAAAGACTTTGAGTCACTTAAGTTGTATATAAAAAATATTGCTTTTTTTGACGGATCGTAATTAAAGCTATTCCCCGTGAATTGTGGGATATTTATCTTGTTTTCGCCAAATAACATTTCGGTCTTTTCAAGCCAGTCTATGGTCAGGTCTCCTTTGATTTGCGCAAAAGGAAAGAAAGGAATGAGGAGTAAAAATGCTATAAGTGTTTTTTTCATAATGTTGTAAAACGCCATAATTGGAAATATATTACGGGGAGTAAAAATATATCATTTAGTGTAATTTTAATAATAAATAGTATAAATTTGCGTTTGAGTTGTGTCAATTGGAGAAATATAGCGCGGTTCAATTTATTAAATAAAAAATGTTGTTGCAGTTTAATGGTTAATTATTATATTGCACACCTCAATTTATCACCTACTAAAGATTATGAAAGTAAACAGAATTATGACCTTACGTTTGATATTATCAATGATTGTAATCGTTGGTTTTACAAGTTGTAGTAAAAAATCTAGTACAAAAGGCGCTTCGCAGGGAACTGGTTGGAAAGTCGATAGTAAAAAAGGATCTCCTAATAGAAAACAAGAAGCCGGTCCCGGATTGGTTTTTGTAGAAGGCGGTACGTTTACTATGGGTAAAGTTCAGGATGATGTGATGCACGATTGGAATAATACCCCTAATCAACAACACGTTCAATCCTTTTATATGGATGAGACTGAGGTTACCAATGCTATGTATATAGAATATTTAGATTGGGTAAAAAAAGTTTTCCCGCCTACTCAAGAAAATTACAAGGCAATATACGAAGGAGCTTCGCCCGATACTTTGGTGTGGAGAAATAGATTGGGTTACAATGAAACGATGACTAACAATTATTTGAGACATCCTTCTTATTCTCAATATCCAGTTGTTGGGGTTAATTGGATTCAAGCAGTTGAATTTGCTAAGTGGAGAACCCAACGCGTGAATGAGGCTTTATTGGAAAAAAACGGTTATCTTAAAAAGAATTCAAAAACAAATGACGTAACTGCCGAAAGTAATTTTGACACAGAAACCTATTTGAATTCACCAACATCGACGTATGGCGGTAATGCAGAAATAGTTTTGCCCGGAAAATATGCGGATAAAAAAGGAGGGGTACGACAAACAAAACCCGGAAAAGATGGAAAAGTGGTTCCTCCTACAAATATTTATGCGCAGCGTTCTTCAGGAATCTTACTACCTGAATACAGACTTCCAACTGAAGCGGAATGGGAGTATGCTGCTGCTGCAGATGTAGGACAAAGGGAATACAACATATACAAAGGGCAGAAAAAATATCCTTGGTCGGGAAGTTATACTCGTTCAGGAAAAAGACAAAGCAAAGGAGATCAGTTGGCCAACTTTAAACAAGGAAATGGAGATTATGGAGGAATTGCCGGATGGTCTGATGATGGAGCGGATATTACAAACCAAGTTAAAAAATATGCAGCCAATGATTTTGGGTTGTACGACATGGCTGGTAATGTTGCCGAATGGGTAATGGATGTTTACAGACCCATTGTAGATAATGAAGCTAATGATTTCAATTATTTTAGAGGAAATCAATACACGAAAAACCAAATTGGAAAAGATGGTAAGATTAAGATCGTTGGGAAAGATAGCGTTCAGTATGCTACTTTAAGCAATGGTAAAAAAGTGGCTACTAGCTTTCCTGGTCAAATTGCTCAAGTGCCAGTGGATGAAAATGAAACTTATTTAAGACAAAATTTCGACAAAAGCAACAACGTCGACTACAGAGATGGGGACAAGCAATCTACTAGATATTTTAATTTTGGAGATTCTGAATCCGACACTAAAAAACAGAAAGAAGAAAGAGCGATGTATAATTCTCCAAAACACAATGTAAGAATTGATAGTCTAGGCAATATGGTCAGAAACTACGACAAAAACAGTAAAAGGACCACTTTGATTGATAATAATGTTAGAGTATATAAAGGAGGTTCTTGGAGAGATAGAGCATATTGGTTAGATCCAGCTCAAAGAAGATATTTCCCTCAAGATATGGCTACTGATTACATAGGGTTTAGATGTGCAATGTCTAAAGTAGGGGCCAAGTCTGACAAAAGAAAAACTGCAAGACATTAATCTTATAAATTACAATTTAAAAAGCCCTTTGATTAGGGCTTTTATTGTTTTAATTATTTTTTAAAATGGATATTTCTCACATTCACAGTTTGTTTTTAAAATGCAATTCGGTTTCGATTGATACTCGTAAAATCGAATCAGGTTCTTTGTTTGTTGCCATCAAGGGCGAAAATTTCGATGCAAATACTTTTGCAAAGGAGGCAATCGAGAAAGGGGCTTCATATGTTATTATTGATAATGAAAAGTACTATCTAGACGAAAGAACTATCGTTGTAGAAGATAGTTTAGTGGCTTTGCAAGAGTTGGCCAAATACCATCGGCACTATTTAAAATTACCTATTATTGCACTTACTGGAAGCAACGGAAAAACAACTACCAAGGAATTGATAAATGTTGTTCTTTCTCAGAAATTCAAAACCAAAGCTACCGTTGGGAACTTGAACAATCATATTGGTGTTCCCTTGACCTTGTTGACTTTTGACAGCGAAACCGAAATTGGAATTGTGGAAATGGGTGCCAATCACCAAAAAGAAATTGAGTTTCTTTGCGAAATAGCCCAGCCTAATTACGGATATATTACAAACTTTGGGAAAGCACATTTAGAAGGTTTTGGTGGTGTAGAAGGTGTTATCAAAGGTAAAAGCGAAATGTATAATTACATAGCAGCAAATTCTAAACTGGCGTTTATCAACTTAGAAGATAAAATTCAAGTTGAAAAATCAAAAGCATTTCGATATTATTCTTTTGGAATCAATAAAGAGAATGCCAATGTTAATATAAGTTCAATTAAGGCAAATCCATTTGTTGAAATTAATTTTTCGGATATGGAGATTCAGACACATTTAATCGGTTTGTACAATGCCAATAATATTAATGCAGCACTTACCGTCGGAAAATATTTTGGGGTTGAGAATGCTGACATCAAAACAGCCTTAGAAAGTTATATTCCTGAAAACAATCGCTCACAATTATTGTCAAAGGAAACAAATCAAATTATTCTCGATGCTTATAATGCCAATCCCAGTAGTATGGCGGTTGCAATTGAGAATTTTTTACAATTGGATGATTCAAATAAGATACTGATTTTAGGCGATATGTTCGAGCTTGGCGAAGATAGTTTTAATGAGCATAAAACTATAGTGAATTTGCTTTTGAATCAAAAAGATATAACTGTTTATTTTGTAGGTAGAGAATTTTTCAAACATCAGATCAGCAGTAATGGTCTTCATTTTTTTGAAACTTTTGATGCTTGTTCAGAATGTTTAAAAGGGTTAAAAATAGAAAACAGTTCACTTCTGATAAAAGGTTCCAGAGGAATGGCTTTGGAGAGAACACTTCAGTTTTTGTAAAAGAAAAGATAGGTGCAAAACCATACAATTGAATTATAGTGAGTTTCTAAGGATCAAATGGCATTTGTTTTCTATTTGGTCCTTATTGTTTTTCAAAACCATTTGAGCTAGTATTCTTCCCATTAGTTCAAAATTGGTCGAAATGGTGGTAATGCCGTTTTCGATAATCTTTTTGAGTGGCGTTTCATTGTATGAAATAACGCCAAATTCAAGACCGATTTTTAAGTCTTTTTTTTTTGATTTTTCGATTATTCGAACCAAATCCCGATCGTTCGGTATAATATAGACTTCCCCTTTTTTTATTTCCCTGTTTTTAAATTCAGTGATGATTTCATATTCGAATCCAAAATCATTACAAAAGTTTTCGAACCCAATTTTCATTCCTAAAGGTTCCCGAAACCCTGGAAAAATTAAAATAATATTTTCGTATTTATTCAACTTATTTTTCCCTAAAACTAAGCAATTGTATATGTCTTTTTGGTGGTTTTGGTATATCGCTGGGTACGATTTTAGTTCGGGATTAGTTTGGTCTAGGATGTAGACTTCGTTAACTGGTAGGGTTTGTATAGCTAATGAGGTACCAACTAAATTAGTGGGCATTATGATGTATTTCGTATAATTCCCGTTGCTGTCATCTATAAGTTTTTGAAAGACCTTACTATTGAAATGGTGAAAAAAAATATCCACTTGACTGTCTTTTCCGATATGATTTAGGAACGAATTATAGAGGTCTTCTTTGAAGCTGTTTAGTTCATCAAAAAGCATGAAAATTCTATGTTTGATGTTGATTTCAGTGCTTTTTACATAATATCCTTTGCCGAGAATGGCATAGATTAATCCTCTTTTTTTTAACTCATCGTAGGCTTGTAAGACCGTGTCCCGTGACAAAGAAAACTCAAGACAGACTTTGTTGATAGAGGGTAATTTTTCATCCTTTTTCAACTGGCCCACATCGATGGTTTTTTCAATCGAGGAGATGATTTGCTTGTATTTAGGGATGCCTTTATTTTCTTGAATGTGTATGAATTTCATTATCAATTATTTTTTTTGCAAGTTACAAAATTAACTGGTAGGTACTGGTGTGTAAAAGTGAAAAATTATTTTACATTTGTTTTTCATATTTAATAAAAACAGAAGCGAAATAAAGCAGATATCCTATTTTGTATTGGGTATTATTGGGGATTCATTTTGTTTATATGCTGTTTTAACTTAATGGTTATTTTGTCAATTCTTTTGCAAAGTTTTGTTTTGTAGGTCAAATAGCTAGTTGTTGTAGTGTAGAATGTTACAAATTATATTATATAAACAGTTAAATTATGAATGAGATTTTAATTAAAAAAACAACTGATTTTTTTCAAAAAAAGTTTAATTCGGTTGCTGATAAAGTGATTTTATCACCTGGCAGAATTAATATTATTGGAGAACATATCGATTATAATGACGGTTACGTTTTGCCTGCGGCAATTGACAAAATTATTTGTTTTGCTTTCGAAAAGAATAATACAACAACAGCTAACATTAGTGCTATCGACCTGGACGAGTCTGTAGTAATAGATGTAACCAAAGATACTGAATTAAGTGACGCAGTATGGACCAATTATTTGAGAGGAGTATTGCTTCAATTGAAATTGAAAGGATTCGAAGTGGGCGGTTTCAATTGTTCGTTCAGCAGTAATATCCCAACTGGTTCTGGTCTTTCTTCTTCTGCGGCTTTAGAATGCGGTTTTTTATATGGGATTAATGAAATGTTCAATTTGGGCATAAAGCCGATCGATATGGCTTTAATGGGGCAAAAAGCCGAGCACTGGGTTGGGGTGAATTGTGGTATAATGGACCAATTTTCAAGTGTTATGGGATTGGAGAATAAGGTGATAAAAATTGATTGTCGCACTTTAGACTATACATATCACGATGCAAATTTTGTTAATTATTCCTTGATATTGTTTGATAGTAATGTAAAACACTCTTTGTTTACTTCGGAATACAATGTTAGACGAATAGAATGTACTGAAGGTTTAGGTATTTTGAAGGCCAATTTTCCAGAAATCAATAGTTTTAGAGATTGCACCGAGGAGCAAGTGGTGAGCTTGAAATCTAAAATGACTGACAAAGTATACAGAAGAAGCTTGTATGCTGTAAAAGAGATTAAACGTGTTATTCTAGCTTGTGCAGCACTTGATAAAGGAGATATAGCGACTTTAGGAAAATTGATGTTCGAAACTCACGATGGCCTGTCTAAAGATTATGAAGTAAGCTGTGAAGAATTGGATTATCTAGTCGATTTAGCCAAAGCCGAAGAAGTTGTTATTGGTTCAAGATTAATGGGAGGCGGATTTGGAGGATGTACTATAACTTTAGTCAAAAAAGGTAGCGAGGAAGCAATAAAAGAAAAATTTACAAAACTATACAAAGAGAAATTTAATATAGACTTGAAAATTTATGATGTAAAAGTGTCGAACGGAACGTCAATATATATTAATTAATTGAAATGAAATCGCCACTATCAAGGAGTTTGTTGCAAACAAACACCAATAAGTAAAAAGGCGATACCATAAATGACCGCAAAAAAACAAAATTTACATTTATGAAAAAATTTGATATATACGAGGATCCACACCGCAGATTTAATCCTCTTATTAATGAATGGGTTTTAGTTTCTCCTCATAGAGCAAAACGTCCTTGGCAAGGTCAAAAAGAAACGATAGCTGCTGATGATAGGCCGGAATACGACCCAGAATGCTATTTATGTCCAGGAAATGTGAGAGCTAATGGAGAAGTAAATCCACAATATACTAAGTCATTTGTATTCGAAAATGATTTTGCTGCTTTAAAACAAGAAGAGATAGATTTTAAAGAAAGTCAAGAAGAAACTTTTTTCAGAGCCAAGCCTGAAAGAGGGATTTCTAGAGTGGTTTGTTTTTCGCCAAAGCACAACATAACCTTGCCAGAAATGGATTTGCCTACTATTGAAGATATCATTCATACTTGGCAAAAAGAGTATACCTCTTTAGGAAGTATTGACTACATCAATTATGTTCAGATTTTTGAAAATAAGGGAAGTGTAATGGGATGTAGTAATCCTCATCCGCACGGTCAGATTTGGGCTCAGTCTTCACTGCCAACTCAAATCGAGAAAACACAAAACAGTTTAAAAGCTTATTTTGATAAAAACGGTAGCAACTTGCTACTGGATTATGTTGCAAAAGAATTAGAAGCCAAAGAGCGAATCGTAATTGAAAACGAACATTTTGTAGCTTTAGTTCCTTTTTGGGCGATTTGGCCTTTCGAAACTATGATTGTTTGCAAGCGTCATGTGACTAAAATTACTGATTTCAACGAGGAAGAAGTGTCTGCCTATGCTTTAATTTTAAAGCAAGTAACTGCAAAATACGACAATCTTTTCGAAACTTCTTTTCCGTACTCTTCAGGAATTCACCAAGCGCCAACAGACGGTATAGATCATCCAGAATGGTTGTTTCATATGCACTTTTATCCACCATTGTTGCGTTCGGCAACAGTCAAAAAATTTATGGTGGGGTATGAAATGATGGGTGAATCTCAACGGGATATCACAGCTGAGAAAAGTGCTCAAATGTTGAGAGATTTATCGGATATACATTATAAAACCAAATAACATATGAAAGTATTAGTTACGGGAGGGCTTGGTTTTATTGGGTCGCATACTGTTGTTGAATTGCAAAACGAAGGATTTGATGTGGTTGTAATTGACAATCTTTCTAATTCCTCCGAAGCTGTTTTGCAAGGCATTTTTGCGATTACTGGCAAAAAACCTATTTTCGAAAAATTAGACTTAAGAGATAAATCATCGGTTCAAGATTTCTTTCAAAGGCATCAGGATGTTAGTGGTGTAATTCATTTTGCTGCTTCAAAAGCGGTTGGCGAAAGCGTTACAAATCCGCTGTTGTATTATGAAAACAACATTTCGTCTTTGATTTATTTGCTGCAAGAGTTAGAAAAAAAAGAGGAAGCTCATTTTATTTTTAGTTCTTCTTGTACTGTTTATGGTCAAGCTGACGTAATGCCTATTGACGAAAACGCCCCAATCAAACCTGCAATGTCTCCTTATGGAAACACTAAACAAATTGGTGAGGAAATTATCACAGATGTATCTAAAATTAGCAATATAAATGCTACATTGCTTCGCTATTTCAATCCAATAGGTTCGCATCCATCTGCTGAAATTGGAGAATTACCATTGGGAGTTCCGCAGAATTTAGTGCCTTTCATCACACAAACCGGTATTGGCTTGCGTAAGGAGTTAATGGTATATGGAAATGATTATCCAACGGTGGATGGAACTTGTATTCGCGATTATATTCACGTCGTAGATTTGGCAAAAGCCCATGTTGTGGCTTTACAAAGATTATTGACCAAGAAAAATTCAGAAAAAATAGAAATTTTCAATTTAGGAACAGGCGTGGGAAGTTCTGTTTTAGAAGTAATTGCGAGTTTTGAAAAAGTGAGCGGCAAACCTTTTCCATACAAAATTGTAGCGCGTAGAGAAGGTGATGTGACTATGGCTTTTGCGAGTACGGATAAAGCCAATAATGTCTTAGCATGGAAAACAGAGTCAAGCCTTGATCAAGCCTTGGAAAGTGCCTGGAAATGGGAACAAAAAGTTAGAACAAGATAAAGTTCAAAAACAATATTTGAATTAGAGTAACTATTTATTTAATAACCAAAATTTTATAACCAACAAAAAACAATTTTTATGAATACACTACAACTTGCCGATTATATGGTCTTTCTGGTATACTTTTTTATAGTATCTGGCTATGGCTATTGGATATACAAACGAAAACAAACAGCCACCCATACTGCTTCACATGATTACTTTTTGGCTGAGGGATCGCTAACTTGGTGGGCTATTGGGACTTCCCTGATTGCTTCAAACATTTCTTCCGAGCAATTTATTGCTATGTCTGGAAATGGATTTAAAATGGGTTTAGCAATTGCTACTTATGAATGGATGGCAGCCTTGACGCTGATTATTGTAGCCGTATTTTTTATTCCTGTTTACCTCAAGAATAAAATATACACCATGCCTCAGTTTCTTCATCAACGATATAACGGAGATATTGCCATGATTATGGCTGTTTTCTGGTTGTTATTGTACGTAATTGTAAATTTAACCTCTATACTTTACCTTGGAGCATTAGCAATTAATGGGATTTCTGGAATAAACCTCGATTTATGTATGTATGGTTTAGCTTTCTTTTCCATTATAATTGCACTTGGAGGAATGAAAGTAATTGGATATACCGATGTTATTCAAGTTGTATTTTTAATTTTTGGAGGCTTAGTAACTACTTATTTAGCATTGGATAAAGTGGCAGAATTAAATGGTCAACACGGAATGCTTCAGGGATTCAATTATATGATGGATCAATCAGGGGATCATTTTCATATGATATTTGAAAAAGACAGCCCGAACTTCCCTAGTTTGCCGGGGCTTACCGTACTATTTGGCGGTATGTGGATTGTAAATTTAAATTATTGGGGTTGCAACCAATACATCACACAGAGAGCTTTAGGAGCTGATTTGAAAACGGCTAGAAGCGGTATTTTATTTGCTGCTTTCTTAAAATTATTAATGCCGGTGATTGTTGTATTACCAGGAATTGCAGCTTATGTAATATATACAAAAGGAGGTTTGCAAACTGAATTATTAGGTCCTGATGGAGTCTTAAACCCCGATCGATCTTATCCAGTTTTATTAAATCTATTGCCTGTGGGCTTAAAAGGATTGTCTTTCGCCGCCCTTACTGCTGCTGTCGTAGCTTCATTGGCTGGTAAAGTAAATAGCATCTCGACAATTTTTACATTAGATATTTACAAGAAGAAAATTGATGTAGATTGTAGCGAAAAGAAAATGGTTCGTGTAGGTAAATGGGCTGTACTTGTCGCAATGTTATTAGCCGTAGTCATTGCTCCACATTTAGGAATTGATAAAAAAGGAGGATTCGAGTTTATTCAAGAGTACACAGGATTTGTAAGCCCTGGTATTTTCGCAATGTTTATACTAGGTTTCTTTTGGAAAAAAACAAGTTCAAATGCCGCTATGTTTGCTACAATTGGAGGTTTCATATTGTCAGTTGTTTTCAAATTCCTTCCTAAAATAATGAATTTAGAATTTTTACATTCAACTGGTTTTTCTGCTTTAGTTCAACAAGAAGATGGAACAAGTATTTATGAAATTCCTTTTTTAGATCGAATGGGATTTGTATTTGCAATTTGTGTGGCTGTAATGATTATTATCAGTTTAATAGACGATAAACGTGGTGTAAAATCGAAAGGTTTAGAAATAGATTCCTCTATGTTCAAAGTGAATAATGCCTTTTTAGCTGGAAGTTTGATAATTGGAGGAATATTAGTGGCATTATATTCAATTTTCTGGTAGAAGAACTAAAAACAATGGAAATAGATAATTTAAATAAAACAAATTTCACTAAAATTATTGATAATCAAGAAGTTTCTCTTTTTAATTTGACAAACAAAAATGGATTTATTTGTCAAATTACCAATTTTGGCGCACGAATAGTGTCTTTTATTATTCCGGTAGGCACATCTGGCATAGACGTTGTTTTAGGTTATGATTCAATAGAAGAGTATCAAAATGACGACTATTATCTGGGAGTTGTCGCTGGGCGTTATGCCAATAGAATTGCCAACGGTAAATTTATTTTAGACGCTAAAGAATATTCATTATTTGTAAACAATGGGCCAAATACACTTCACGGAGGACAGAAAGGTTTTGATAAAGTCGTCTGGAATGCGCGTCCTTTTTTGAATGAAAATAATGAAGAGGCGCTGGAATTAAGCTATCTTTCCATTGATGGAGAAGAAGGTTTTCCGGGAAATCTTAAGGTAAATGTCACCTACACACTGACCAATAAGAATGAAATTAAAATTGATTACAGCGCAGAAACTGATGCCAAAACGGTTCTCAATCTTACAAATCACGCTTATTTTAATTTGAAAGGAGCGGGCGAAGGGACAATAACTTCTCACGATTTGAGTCTAAATGCAGATTATTTTACACCAACCGATGCTGGTGCGATTCCAACAGGAGAAATCCGTAGCGTGTCAAACACTCCAATGGATTTTAGAATTGCTCGCAAAATTGGAGAACGTATCAATGACGATTATGTTGAATTAATTCAAGGAATTGGATACGATCATAATTGGGTTTTAAATAAAGAAAGCAATGCGTTAAGCCACGTAGCAACTGTTTCAGAAGCTTCAACAGGGATTCAGCTGAACGTATTTACTACAGAACCCGGAGTGCAATTTTATTCGGGTAATTATTTGAATATAAAAAAGGGGAAATATGCAAAATCGTATCCAACTCGTTCAGGTTTTTGTCTTGAAACACAGCATTTTCCAGATTCTCCTAACCACGAAGATTTCCCAAGTACAGTATTGAATCCTAATGAAACATATACCCAAACCACAATTTATCAATTTGAAGTTAAATAAAGTAGCATAGATTTTATATTGTAAATAGTAGATTCCATTGTACATTTGTAGCCGAAAAACAACCTATTGGGTTGATATTCTTTACGAATAGCAATTGAAAAAGCCATTCTGAAAAGAGTGGCTTTTTTATAATTATAAAAAATAATGTTATGGCACATAAAGCAGGTTTTGTAAATATCATCGGGAATCCAAATGTTGGAAAGTCAACTTTGATGAATGCCTTCGTTGGCGAAAGATTATCCATTATCACATCAAAAGCGCAAACTACACGACATAGAATTTTGGGAATTGTAAACGGCGAAGATTTTCAATTGATTTTGTCTGATACACCAGGAATCATCAAACCCGCTTACGAAATGCAGGAATCGATGATGAACTTCGTGAAATCTGCGTTTGAAGATGCCGATATCTTGATTTATATGGTCGAAATTGGGGAACAAGAATTGAAAGACGAAGCTTTTTTCAATAAAATTATCCATTCTACAATTCCGGTTTTGTTATTGTTGAACAAAATTGATAACTCCAATCAAGAGCAATTAGAAACCCAGGTTGCTTTTTGGACGGAGAAAGTTCCAAATGCCGAGATTTACCCAATATCAGCTTTGCAAAACTTTAATGTTCCCGAAGTTTTCCAAAGAATTATCGAATTGTTGCCAGAATCTCCAGCTTATTATCCAAAAGATCAATTGACCGACAAACCGGAACGTTTTTTCGTAAACGAAACCATTCGCGAAAAAATCTTGTTGAATTACAGCAAAGAAATTCCGTATGCCGTGGAAATCGTAACCGAAGAATTTTTCGAAGACGAGAACATCATCCGAATTCGTTCCCTAATTATGGTGGAACGTGAAACCCAAAAAGGAATCATCATCGGTCACAAAGGAGCGGCCCTAAAACAAGTAGGAATGGACGCTCGCGCCGATTTAGAGAAATTTTTCGGCAAACAAATTCACATCGAATTGTATGTGAAAGTGAATAAAAACTGGAGGAGCAACGCGAATATGTTGAAGCGTTTTGGGTATAATCAGTAGGTTTATTCCAACTTTTAATTTTGCATTCCAAAATATCTTTACTTTTTTTTAGTTTAGAGGCAATATGTTGAAGTGGTGTGGGTATAATCAATGTTTTTTTACGTTTTAAACCTCTAAAACTATTTTTCTTCTACTAAAAGAAAGAATGCACTTAAACTTATTTCAAAATACTCACATATTTTTGAAAGTGTGGCTACTGTAATATTTTGTTTTCCTTGTTCTATTCTTGCTAAATGAATTCCTGTGTCAAAATAGAATGCCTCTAATGTGATGTTTTTTGTTTTTCGTATTTCTTTGATACAAAAGACTAGTCGCTTCGAAAGTTCCGTATTTTGAAGTTGTTGTGGCATTGTGCCAAATTGAATATACTGATTGAAATAAATAATTAGTCATTCCTTAAAAACAAATTAACAATCTGATTGTTAATAACTTGTGATAAAATAATATTAAAAAAGGCTCTGTTAAATTGCCAAAAAGTGTATATTTCGGTATAAAAAAGTGGCAATATGTTA
>NZ_JBIKRX010000121.1:0-6246 GCF_044348915.1 Flavobacterium sp.
GGTCAAATCCCATTTTTCCATTGCGTTTTCTGCCATTTGAAAAACAATATAGCCCTCATAAACATCTCCATCTGCAGAAACTTTGGTTACTGGTGATTTAGGACAAGAATGGCTCATCATCGTCATACGCATTACTGGCTTCCAAGCAACAGTTGCGTTTTTGATATATTGGTTTGTGGTTTTATCTTTAATTCTTAGTGCGATTTCATTGAAACCTTGTTCTAAACCACCCATATGCTTGTATAATTCTATGGTGTGAGTCGTGTTTGAGATTTCCTTAAACTTGGTTAATCCGTCTAATTC
Organism: Flavobacterium sp.; assembly: GCF_044348915.1. Classification (GTDB taxonomy): domain Bacteria; phylum Bacteroidota; class Bacteroidia; order Flavobacteriales; family Flavobacteriaceae; genus Flavobacterium. The sequence continues at coordinate 304 of NZ_JBIKRX010000121.1, forward strand.
GTTAACAGTATTATCATCCGTATCTGAAGTACAAGACGCAAAAATGGTTGCTAAAACCAAAGGTATTATTCTTAAAAATTTCATTTCTATTTTTTTAATTTTTGATAATAAAAAGCACGTCAATAGTATCGCTATCGAATAATGCCATAGTAAAAACTTGAAAAATTATGAAATGAAAATGGGGGGACGAAACACAGAAACACCATTCAAATAGGAGTATAAATCTGAATAGTTAGTGTATAATTGGTGCTTATCTTCAAAAAATATTGAAGTTATTTTAAAGGAATTGATTTTTTCAAAAAACAACACTTCCGATTCTTGAGTCGCTGATTTTTTATCTGAAGAAATGGGTTTTTCGCTATCCGATGCTTTGGCAAGTTCTTTCATTAAATGACATTTACCATTACATTTCATTTTTGGTTTGTCTTTATTGACACAGAGCACTTTTGTAATATATTCATAATTAACGACATAATCTACCACCGGAAGTACCGGTTTTAGTAAAATAAGTAGCGCTAATAGGAATAACATCTTTTTCACGATGCAAATATAAACCTAGAATTAAAATTATCCTTATGATTCTAATCATATTTGCATATCTTTATGCAACATAAATTTGTAGCAATGTGTTTCATTTGCCAAGTAAATCAAATAAAAACAGAAAATTTCCTAACTTTAATTTATGCAAATAGATATAGATTTACTTTATTCTTATGGTGCAGTAGCCAAAAAATATATAAAAAATGAGATTGTCTTTGATGAAGATGAAGTGGCTCATTTTTACTTCCAAATTATTGATGGCAGTGTGCGATTGTTCAATTCGAATGATGAAGGGAAAGAGTTTACCCAAGGGATTTTTTGTTGTGGCGATGGATTTGGCGAACCGCCTCTATTTATAAACGAAACATATCCTTCTAAAGCTGTTGCCATTCTAGACAGCACCATCATAAAATTATCTAAAGAAAAGTTTCTGAAAATTTTGGATGAATATCCATCTATCCAGAAATACTTTTTGGTTCTAATGGCTCAAAAAATACACGCAAAATCAAGAACTTCAAAAGAAATTATCAATCAAAAACCTGAATTTAGAATTATCGCTTTTTTGAATTCTTTTAAGAAAAAATCGGGCTCTTCCAGTGAGAAAATCTTGATTCCCTATACAAGGCAAGAAATTGCTAATTACACCGGGCTCAGAGTTGAAACTGTAATTCGAGTTTTTACTAAAATGAAAGAAACCAATAAAGTTGAAATCACAAATCACAAAATATATTATTAGATGTTTTTGAATACCAAATTTTGGCTAAAATTCTCCTTAGCAAACCTCTGTATTGTAGCCTTTCTCGGGTTGTTGATGCGCTATAAAATAGTTTTTGAATTTCCACATTTCGAGCAAAAAAACCTGCAACATTCCCATTCTCATTTTGCTTTTGCGGGTTGGTTAAGCCACACACTTATGGTGTTGATGGTTTATTATCTTCAGAGCAAAATCGATGATTTTCCAGGAAACAAATACAAAAAACTCATCATTGCCAACTTGATTTGTGCTTACGGAATGCTGGTTTTCTTTATCATTCAAGGTTATGGGCCGATTTCTATTGTTTTTTCTACTGCATCCATACTGGTTTCCTACGTTTTTGCATACCAATTTACAAAGGACTTGAACACGCTAAATTCCGATTTACTGTCAAAAAATTGGTTTAAAGCCGCCTTGTTTTTCAATGTGATTTCATCTTTAGGCACGTTTTATTTGGCCTATATGATGGTTAGCAAAAACTTTGTTCAGGATTTATATCTTTCATCGGTATATTATTATTTGCATTTTCAATACAATGGATGGTTTTTCTTTGCTTGTATGGGTTTAATTTTCGGTTTTTTGAACCTTCGCAAATCGAAGCACCCTTTTTTGGAAACCACTTATAAATTATTTGCAATAGCTTGTATTCCTGCCTATTTACTATCCATACTTTGGTTGGATTTACCCATTTGGCTTTATGTAATTGCAGTGCTTTCAGCTTTAATTCAAGTTTTTGCTTGGTTCAGATTTGTACTGATTTTAAGGAAAATCCGTGAAAACACAATCGAAAATTTAGCACCGCTATTGCGGTATCTATTGTTATTTATTGGTTTAGCCGTGAGTGTAAAACTGCTGCTTCAGGCTGGCTCCACGATTCCGATTATTAGCCAGCTAGCTTTTGGGTTTAGACCCATTGTTATTGCCTATTTGCATCTGGTTTTATTGGCAATAATTACATTATTTGTTTTGTTTTACATCTATGCGAATCACCTTTTCATTATTTCCAAAAAAATAAAATTTGGGGTGCTTATTTTAACAATTGGAGTCGTTTTTAACGAACTAGTCCTAGCCGTTCAGGGTATTGCAGCTTTTAGCTATACGATTATACCTTATGTAAATGAAATACTTTTTGGTGTTGCTATTATTTTATTAATTGGAATTGTGCTAACGGCAATTTATTCCATAAAAAAAGTAAAAAATAACCCTCCTTTATGATTACACTCATAAAATAAATGCCTGAAATTGAAGTGCTTTGTCTTATAAAACTTAAGCACTTAGATTATGAAAAAAACCATTCACGCATTATTAGTCGTTTTACTGTTTACTGCCATTGGGTGCAAACAAAACAGTGAAGCTTCAACCGAAGCCACAACCGAAAGCTCAGAAGCTATAACAACAGGACAAGAAGGAGTTGTTGATACAAACTCTGCACCAAACATTGTTCAAGTTGCCTCTGGAAGCAAAGACCACACTACATTAGTTGCTGCTGTAAAAGCTGCAGACCTCGTTAGATCCTTGAGTAACGCTGGTCCATTTACCGTTTTTGCCCCGACAAATGCCGCATTCGACAAACTTCCTGCTGGAACTGTAGAAGGCTTATTGAAACCTGAGAAAATAGGAGATTTGCAAAACATTTTGGGTTATCACACTTATGTTGGCACTTTGAAAACAGAATATATGAATGACGGTCAAGAATTTGATATGGTTTTTGGCGGTAAAGTAAAAATCACCAAAAAAGGAGACAAAACATTCGTCAATGATTCAGAAATCGTAGCCTCGATTCCAACATCTAATGGGATAATTCACGTAATTGGCGATGTATTACTTCCAAAATAAAATTACTAATTCATCTTACCTTGGTTAAAAAAAAGCGTGTGTTTTTACTAACACACGCTTTTTTCATTTTAAATTGCTTTTTGCTTCAACCCACCGTTTTATGCATCATTGCTGCAGCAATATTAATGGCTCTCTCCTTGATTTCTTCCGCTTTTACCCCTGCAAATAATTCATCAACAGTGCTGATAAAATGCTTGTTCCAAAGACTGAAATGAGCAGCACTTACTTTACTCTTATAGTGCAAATTTTCGTGCGTTACCATCGGATTCCCCTCATAATTCCCAGAATAAAACAAGATGTTCTCAAAAAAAGCACAGACTTTAGGCAAATGCTCTTCCCATTTTACACGAGCAACTTCATCAAAGAAATAGCTAATTTCCTTATCCGCTTTAATTTTTACGTAAAAAGCATCAACAAGCCTTTCTATATCTACCTTGTTTTTGATATCTGTTTTCATATTTTTAAATATTAAACCTCTTCAGCTAGTTTGAATTACAAATCTTTGTTTTTAAACTTTTTAAGTGAAATATAAAACGGAATAATTGCCCACAAACACAACAATAAAAATGACACAATCAGCCCAAATGAAGTACCAAAAAAATCTTTGAAAATTGCACCAGTATAACCCATCATTGCAGAAACATCAAGATGCAAAAGAATCTGGATTCGAGCTAAATCTATTGGGCTCAAAGCGGTAACAGCTACCATTGCTTTTTCGATAGGATAATCGGATAATTGAAATAATAAAAACAACACCATTCCGTCAAAAAGCAGGGCAAAATACAACCAAGTCATAATAGCAATACCAATGCCTTTTGCCTTATCTCTAGTAACAATAGAACACAAAAAAGCCAGTGCTACAAAAATTATTGAAATCAAACAACCTATAACTACCATCATAATCCCAACACTATCGGGAGCATTTATCAGTAGGGGGATACCTGCTCCAATAAAAAAAGCCGAAACCAAAGCGAGTGATAATCCCAAAAATAAACTAAACCAAATTTTCTTCCTCTTGACCGGCTGACTCAACAAAAGCTCAATAAATTCGGCAGAGTTGTATAAATAAATCGTTGAAAAAAGGATGGATACTAAGGGAACCGTAAACAAAATCACGTTCAAAATAGTAAGTAATCCCTTGGCAGAATTGTCTTCTAATCCGAAGGAACTCCAAGAAAGTAACCCTAAAATCAATGTATAAGCCAATACAATCTTGTTTTTAAGAATGTCGAGAAATATGATTTTAATGATTCGGTTCATAATGTAAAAATTAAGTTCTATTTCTTTTTTAAACCATTAAGATTCTGTGTTGATTTCCAAATAAAAATATAAATTTTTATTAGTTTTGTATCCTAAGACAGTCATCGAGCTAGTCTCTATAGCGTGTTTAAACCATTTGTGTTTGCACGCTATTTTTTGTGATATATTCTTTGTCATAAATGGTTTTGTTTTTGAATAACACATAAATCAATTCCAACACTTTTCTTTGAATTGCTACTAATGCTTTCATTTTTATTCCGTGTTTGGATATTAGTCTGGCGTATATTTCTCTAAAATTATCATCCCATTTAACTGCAGTCAGTGCAGGTAAGTGCATTGATTTCCTTAAATTCCGATTTCCTTTTTTAGAAATTCTTGGTTTTCCCTTGACTGAAGTTCCAGACTGTTTTTCCTTAACATCAAGACCTGCATAACTTGCTAATTGTGATTTATTTCTAATCAATTCAAAACCATTAGTTTCTGCCAAAACGATTACTGCTGTTAATGCTCCAACTCCAGGTATTGTTGTGATTCTATTTATAGTTTGCTGTAAATCAAGATTCCCTTTTACGATAGCGGCAATATCCTCTTTGATCTCTTTTTCCTGTGAATTTAAAAATTTTACCCTCGAGGTCATTCGATCCAAACTTTTTAAATTGGGTTCAGCTTCACTATTTTCAGCGTGTATTTGATTTTTGACAATGCTTCGTTCTTGAACAATTTGATCTCTTTCTCTTGTTAACTGCTGTAATTCTTTATACACATTATTTGGTTTGCACCAAGTGTCTAATTTTCGTTCTAGTCCAAATTGAGCAATAGCTTGTGAACAACTTTTATCTGTAATAGTTTTCGTTTCCAAGGTGCGCATATAATTACTGATTTTATTAGGCAATACAATGCTTACTTCATAATCATTTTCACTTAAATAATAAGCGAATTTTTGATGATATACACCCGTAGCTTCCATTACATAACCAACAGAAATTTCATTATCACTTATTTTTTTTACCCATTCAACTAATGATAAAATACCTGAATCACTATTTTTAAAAACTTTATAACCAAATAATTCTATCGAAAAATCATCCAGTTTACGCCCCATAGTTACTACCAACTCTTTTTGAGCTACATCAATTCCTACTACTTGCTTAACTACTTTTTTTGTCATTACTTTTTTGTTTTAAATTACTTATAAAGTGATGAATCTCCCTTCGTCTTTTCTCCTACTGGATATTCTGGATATTAAGACTTGCTTAATTCCTTACATTCTGTTCAGACTCTAAAAGATAAAAAAGAATGAGGTTATTTCTTAATGTCAATATACTTTGTAAGTTATTTAATAATTAATTAACTCTCATTCTTTTTCACTTTGTAATTCAAATTTATTGACTTTTACAACTCAAATCAATAACTTCGCAAACATAGGAGAAATTAAGAAAATCAAGATTTGTAAAACTTCTTAATAAAACTTAATTAATGGTTCAAAAAATCAATAAAAAGAATGACTTAAATATTCATCAAACTCTCAATTTCCTCAATCTCAATCGGGATGT
>NZ_JBIKRX010000157.1:0-6043 GCF_044348915.1 Flavobacterium sp.
GCTTATCTCTCTCAGCGCGTCGAGTTCGCTGGATAGTATCTCGAGCTTCGCGTCGACTTCTTCTTCCTTGGCCTTGAGATCCGGCAAGGTCCCCGAAGCAACTTGGCGCCTCAGTTCTTCAACCCTTGATAGGTCACGATGTACCGAGAGCAACTGCTCCAACCGAGGAAGGTCGCCTGACTTCGGTAACGCCAAACCCAAATAGCTAATGTCTGCCGCTATTTTTTTCCTGGCTTTACGCAGGGAGGTGACGTCATCCTCTGAAAACTGCGGTTTATGCTCGTCGACGAGGTCCAGCTCGTCCTCAATCCACTGTGCTAGCTCCGGCTCGGCGACGATCATCCGCGCCGCTCGGACAGGCTCTATCGTCTCGCCATCGATATGCGCAGAAGTCACCGCGAGACGCCCAATTGCGTCCACTTCATTATCGATGCGCGCTAGATGACGATGCAGGTTGTCTGTCTGGTCATCTAAGTCTGCTATTTCGCGCTCCATCTCATGCCTTCGCAAGCGCTGGAGCTTCTCAGCGATGATATCCACCGACTCCTGAAACTGCTTGAGCCCATCCCGGTCGCTGTCGAGTAGACTTACCGCCAGGGGCCGAACGGCTTCTGGCAGTTTATCCCTCAAGACGCGCAGTGCCGGGGCTTTCTGAGAGGTGACCAGTACCCTTTTGCCCAAAGCAAGGTAGTGGCTAATAATGTTGGCAATCGTATGGGTCTTGCCTGTGCCCGGCGGACCCTGAACGACCACGCCAGGGCGAGTTTCTAGTCTCTGGACAACCTCAACCTGCTCACGATTAAATGGCTTTGGAAAGAATAAATCCTTCCCATCTCCATCTGACGAAGTCACGCCAGGGATTGTGGAAACTCCCCTGAACTGCGGATATTCTTCTTCTTGCAGTTCGCCTGATGGATCAGAGACGATGGAGTTGACGGCGAGTGGCAGATCGATTGGCTCATCCGACCCAGTCAATGAAGCCCTGAAACGCCGGAGATCTTCCATCAGCTGCGTGGCGCGCCGCTCTCTTTGGAAGAAAGCAGCACCCTTCGATACCTGAAAGTTTTGCTCGATTTTTGGAATTAGGCGAGCCTGGTGAGGCTCGGCATCTGGCAGGTAAATCCCGTCAGCGTCCAAAAGCGCTGAAGCCTGGCGCAAGATTGCTTCAAAACTCTCGTCGTAAAAAGGCGAGAGAACTGTCTCATCAAGCTGATTGAGGAACGCTTCAGAGGATATCCGCCATTGATCAAGGGAGTTGAGACCCATTCGATCGAGGGTGGCAATCTCCAAGTATGGGTCAGCTTCGGAACGAGGGCGAGCTTCTATACAATGGGACGCCTCATCAAGAGAAAGCTCCATGGACATTGAAAGCAGCGGATACCTGAGGCGCTGACCTTGCCGCGCTAGCGTTGCGAAACCAATGCCGCAGACCAATTCAACAGGTATCTCGCTGACGCCCTCCAGCTGCTGCCTGAGCATATAGAGCGCATTGTAAAGGCCTATGGTTTGTCGGCGCGGTCCCTCAGTTGAGGACCAAGGCTCCCAAACCGATGCAGTCCAGGCATCGAGCGCATTTGAGAGCGTAGCCTTCCGATCATAATCGTCCAGTGACACTAGGTCGGGTACGTCTTCTTCCGAGAAAAGGCCCAGCTGCACCAGGCCGGCTCCGGAGACAGACTGTTTTAGTGTCGGCCGAGATTCCACATCATCTCGGATCGTTACCCAGAGAGCTAATTCAGGATCTTCGGGGCTTGGAGGCGTGACCTTCGCAAGACGATTAACCCTGAGCCAAATTGGGTCGGTGTCATCTCCGCAATCAAGCGCGACACCGGGGAGCCCGTCTAACTCTTCAAATGAAGACGCAAAACCTTTGTGATTCCGGTAATCCAGTTCGATCTTAAGGCGATCTCTCTCAGTGGCCTCAACGTAATCGATCAGCGCAATCAAGCGACTAACTGGGGAATTCAAAGGCTCAGTCATGTAGGCGTGAGATCCTAAAGCTCAGATGTGGATAGGTGCTGGACAATCTGGATGTCGGATTGCCTTAGTTGGAGAGGCAATCATAGCCGCGCGCTGATGTTGGATCTGGCCACTGTGCCCCCTAAACTGCCCCGAGATGATGCTCAGAAGAATCGTCCATCATCTTCCTTGCCTTCCCTGAAGCCTGTCATCTAGAGTTATATGTGTCAACTTTTTGGAAGGTTCCGAAAAGTGATTCGGGGGTGTCCGTGGACGACAGCAAGCCAAGTTTACGATGGGGGGTGGAGCAGAAGCTCCAGTTCATCGAATTTCGCTTGTTCTGGGAAGGGCACGTCAACCGCAGCGATCTTATCGATAAATTCGGAGTGTCGCCCAACCAAGCTTCAGGCGATCTCAACCGCTACATTGCCCTAACCCCAGACAACATGGTCTATGACAAGAGCGGGAAGACCTATGTTCGCTCGTCGGCTTTCAGACCGCTTTTTCTGAAGCCGGACTCAACTCAATTTCTCTCTCAGGTTCGCTCGGTAGCTGAAGGGATCATCACTCCTGAGGAAGCCTGGATCGGCAACCTACCGGCATTCGATGCGACGCCTGCACCGGCTCGTGGAATTGATCCTGTTGTTTTGCGCTCAATCGTCACCGCCAACAAGAGGCATGAGGCTATCGAAGTCCTGTATCAATCGATGTCAGCACCGGATCCAGAGTGGCGATGGATAGCCCCTCATGCATTAGCGTTCGATGGCTTTCGCTGGCATGCCCGATCCTTCTGCGAGAAGGGCGGCGAGTACCGCGATTTCGTTATCTCCCGCATCATCGAAACGCGTCAAACACGAGCCGCCAAGCAGCAGGCAGTATCAGACGCCGCTTGGGATGAGGTTGTGGAGCTTGAGGTCGGGCCGCACCCGGATCTTAGCACCAACCAAAAGAAAGTAATCGAGCTGGACTACGGGATGCAGAATGGAAGTGTGACGATCCCTGTCCGCAGAGCATTGCTCTACTATGCGCTGAAGCGGTTGGGGCTTGATAACGACCCGGCAGCGCGGAAGCCGCAAGATCAGCAGATAATTCTACTCAATACAAATGACGTTTCGGGGGCATTGGCATGAACATCTTCGACCTCGATAAGGCTCTCGTTGACCGTTACGCTTCCTTTGCGCGTTCCTTCTCTTCGATCCGCGCGCCGGAGATCGATCAGCAGATCCGCGAGATTTACGAGCAGGGCAAATTTTGGCCGGCCCCTCTGATCACGATCAACCCCCGCTTTTTGCCGGGAAAGTCCATCGATGAGCTTGTCGCATCAGGTGATGTCACTCCGGAACTGGCATCAGTCTTCGCGGTAGGCGCAGAGCGAACGCCGATCCGCCTTCACCGGCATCAGGAGCGTGCCGTTGCCAAGGCGAGAAATCGCGAGAGCTTCGTGGTCACAACTGGCACTGGATCAGGAAAGTCACTTTGCTTCTTCGTTCCGATCGTGGATGCCATCATCCGTGCTAAGAAGGCAGGTGAAGCGCCCCGCACTAGAGCGATCATCATTTACCCGATGAATGCTCTGGCTAACTCGCAGCTTGGCGAAATTAGAAAATTCATCGCTGAAGCAGACATCCCTGAACACTTGCGCCCGACGGTTGCCCGATACACGGGTCAAGAGACACCCACTGAACGACAGCAGATCTCCCAGGACAAGCCGGACATCCTGCTAACCAACTTCATGATGCTCGAGCTCCTGATGACGCGGCAGGAGAAGCTTGATCGCGCGGTGATCGAAAACGCTCTGGGCCTCGACTTTCTAGTTCTAGACGAACTGCACACATATCGAGGACGCCAAGGCGCTGACGTTGCCATGCTGGTAAGGCGGGTCAAGCAGCGTTTGACGCCGTCGAAGGATCTGATCTGCATTGGCACGTCAGCAACCATGTCCAGCTCGCCAGATGAGCTGGAACGCGCCGCAGCGGTGGCGGAGGTCGCGACCAAGCTTTTTGGGCAGCCGATATCTTCGGGCGGTATCATTGATGAAACGCTTGACCGTGCGACCTCTCATGAGATCAAAGCTGAAACACTTGGCGAGCCTTTGCGTCAGGCAGTCTTGCAGCCGCTAGCGCCGTTGTTGTCAGATACGGACCTGCGAGTTCATCCTCTTGCGTGCTGGATTGAAACGCAGATCGGCCTCGAAGACGGCGAAAAGCTCCGTCGACGTAGGCCCATGACGCTTCCTGATGCCGCAGAGAAGCTGGCTGAACAAACAGGGCTGACGCTGGCTGATTGCACTCGGGCTATTGCCGAGATGCTGGCCATGATGGGTAAGCGGGAAGATCAGCGCGGCGGCACTTCGACACGGGCTTTTCTTGCTTTCAAGCTTCACCGATTCATTTCTGGTGCTGGTCAGGCCTATGCGACACTTGAGCCAGCCGGAAAACGCAGGGTAAGTCTCGAGGGCCAGAAGTATCATCCCGAGGATGAGAAGGCACGACTTTACCCTCTCTTCTTCTGCCGTGAATGCGGGCAAGAGCATCATAGCGTATCAGTGACTTTTGCTGATGGCGCACAAAGGGTCATTGCCCGGCCAATTGATGAACCAGCAAGAGATGAGGCTGAACCCGATGGCACCGAAACGGGCTATCTGGTCCCTGCTGTCAACGAAAACTTCCGTTTCTCAGGCGACGTCAACGACTATCCTGATGAATGGCTCGAGGTCGCAGCAAACGACCAAGTGCGCCTGAAGCCATCGCATCGGGGTAAACATGAAGGGCGCTTAGTCTTGGTGCGCCCTGATGGAAGTTTTGGGGATGACGGGGTCCCCGCATGGTTCTTTGCTGGCAAGTATCGTTTCTGCCCCGAATGCGGTCATCAGCCAGCATCCGGCGCGCGCGAGATCAATAAGCTGGCAGGTCTGTCTGCTGAAGGGCGAAGTTCAGCGACAACCCTGATTGTGTCGACAATTTTGGCTTGGATGGAGCGTGACGGTACTCTTGAACGTCACACCCGTAAGCTTCTGGGCTTTACCGACAATCGCCAGGACGCCGCACTGCAAGCCGGTCACTTCAACGACTTTATCTTTGTCACCCTCTTACGCGGGGCGATCCTTCGAGCTGTTAGGGCTGCAGGCCCGCAAGGGCTCAAGCCAGACAAGTTTGGTGAGGCTGTAAGGCAGGCACTAGGTTTCGACCTTGAAGAGAAGGGTCGGCTTGGCGAATGGATGCTCGATCCGAACGCCAAAGGATATCAGAACAGACAGGAAGCCCAGGAGACCCTCTCTGACATTCTGGCCCACCGCCTCTGGGCCGACCTGCGGCGAGGCTGGCGCTACACTAATCCAAACCTTGAAGAGGTTGGGCTGGTCGCCGCCAGCTTCCCTGGTCTTGATGACCTGGTTCAAGACGACGAAGAATTTTTGGACAACGAGCGCCTTTCTCAGGCTTCACCGGACCAGCGGCGCAAGCTCTATGAAATTCTGTTCGATAACATGCGCCAAGGCCTGGCAGTTGCGACTGACGCGCTCGATCGGGGTAAAGTTCGACAGGCAGCGGAAGTGTCGCGCAATAGGCTTAGACTTCCGTGGGCGATAGATCGCGAGGAGGAAAACACCCTTCGCGAGTGCGGCTTCCTGATGATCAATCCGCCTCGTAACAATACGATCAGGGCAACTGAGGCCGCCCTAATCCTGAGGGCCGGCCGGCAGAGCAAGCTCGGGAAAGCCCTTCGTCAGGCCTCGCTTTGGGACAATCAACAAGTCCCATCCAAAGAATATGATGAGCTGATCGAGACCTTGCTGAAAGCAGCTGAGGCGCACCAGTTCGTTCGGAGGGTGAACGTAGGTTACGAAGCTCCGGCGTGGCGGATGGCGCCAACGGCCATTCGCTTGCTGCCAGCCGAGGAGCGTCGAGACGGAAAGCGCCAGAATCTCTTTTTCCGCGAACTGTACGAACAGGTTGCCGATATGCTCGCCCATGACGGCGACCTTCCTTACAGTTTCGAGGCCCGCGAACACACCGCACAGGTCGATCAGGACGTGCGCGCATGGCGCGAAGATCGTTTCCGCTACGAAACGGCAGATCAGGACCGG